>NZ_PYNX01000017.1:0-86409 GCF_003026755.1 Photobacterium sp. GB-50 | reverse complement strand
ATATATTATTGGTTATTACAGCCAATTACGACCACATCAATATAATGGCGGATTAACACCGAATGAATCAGAACGATTATATTGGTTAACCTCTAAAACCGTGGCTAGTATTTGTTGACCACTACAGTTAGACTGTTTACCCTATTCTGGTGAGTAGGGATTAGGAAAAGTACGGGAAGCATAATAAAGGCTCATATTTAAAACTAGCTTATATATGAAAGTTACGACTAAATTTAACTAAAGCGATTTCCTTGAGGTAATAAATACTTTTTGCAATCAATCTATTTTTTTACCAGTAATGATAGGTGTATCAAATTAATCTATAAATAACTAAATGATATAGTCTAACTTACTGTATGCTTTAATAATGAATTATACAACAATATAAATAATATAATTTTTTCCTCTGTGTATGCTCTTCGACTTATAATAAAAATATAAAATATATAACTAATATATTTATAAAGTAAATCTATATTCAGTTAATAATTTAGGAGTATCTAAGACGGATGCTTACATGATCCATACCTATAAGACATGCTTATCACCTTCGTTTTAATCAAAATTTTGGCTTTATATAAGCTAAATGTTAAAATATAATTGGTTCTCAGGTTATAAATCATGCAGTATTCATTGCTCCCTATCTTTAAGTTATAAGGAATAGAATGGGTAGAAAGAATAAGTTTCAATCAGTTATGATCAAAGTATGTCTAGCGTGTTTTGTTTGGATGATTATTAATATCACAGGCGCAAGATTACCTTATATTTATACTGAATTCTCAACTATATGTCGAGCACTGATAATTTTTCCAATATTATTTAGTACTTCTTTTTACATCATATTCATTCATCGTTTTAAGGGGTATAAAGTTAGTCCACATAGGTTAAGTTTGGAGCGCTACTCTTCAACTAAAGAAAAGGTCAAAGACACATTATTTACACTATTTTCACTTGGTTGTATTGCTGCATTTTTTGCGTATTTTAGTATTAATATCTCTGTCTGGATAACAAAGTTAACAGCAACTGATACTTACAGTGAAAGTTTTATTATTGATGGAGTAAAAGATCGTGGTAGTACTGGCGTAGATCTTTTCCTATCAAAAACTGATAAATCTGAGAAAGTCATATTACATCTAAGTAACTCTCGATATAGAGAAAATAATTGGAGAAGATATGAAAGAATTTGTGTTAAAGGTCGTACATCGATGTTTGGTACTATCATCGACCATGAGAATAGATGTTCAAAATAAAAGACTGATTAAAATAGCTATAATTTCTATGTATTATTCCTAGTATTTCTAGACCTTACATTATTCATAAAGAATAACTAAAATTATGATTAGTTACTCTAATTTATTCAGCAACTCGATATCACAATTAACAGCGACCGATCTAGTTTCATATTCAAACTCACCTCTATGGTTATACTTTCTTAGAAAAGAATTAACTACTTCACCTTTAACAATACCTAATAACAATACATTCCCTTCAACCTTTATATAAATAGACCCCGACGGACCTACTTTGCCTTTGGTGTATCTTTTAATACTTGTCAAACGATATTTCGTTAAGCAATCATACATGGCACCTAACTTTCCGTGTAAAGCCACGCCATATTTTTCGGCATAAGGTGGCGCACTGTAGTTTGAATTAGCACTTAGAGATTCTATCTGTGAAAATCTGTCGTCATTCCATTTACCCCAGAATATGTAAAAATTAACTAAAACTAAAATAATTAAAAAAGTATAAAATACTTTATCACCTTTTTTCACTTCTATTTGCCTCCCTGTCAACTCATTCGTATAACTCTTTATATGTGAACTTTATACTTAGCTTTTTTACCCGTTCTCATCATTAAGTTTGAGCTGAATGTCTAAGTATCATTTCTTTGGACAAACACGTGTTAGGCAATTTGCTTATTTAGTCTGATAGTATTCAATCCCCAACATTAGTATTTAAGTAACTAATTGGACAATTAATTGCCATCATAGTAGACCTCCCATCAGAAACATAAAACATTTTGTAAGCTTCTCCTTTGATAGTTTGGAATTTGAGCGCCAATCTTCCTCCAATCTCTAACTCAAAACTACCTCTGTCTTGAATCGTTACTTTTGAAGAAGTATCGACCGTCGTTACTGTATGGCGGAATGTATTTCTAAATAAATCAAAGACAGAAATACAGCGATAAAAGCGCCCAAGCTTTCCTTTTTTCTTTAACTCTATGTTTTCATTCGATATAACCACATACTCAGATTCCGCATTTACGTCACTTCGAAAAAGAGAACGTAGCTCTTGAGAACCTTTGTCATCGTTGGTGTTGTGATTAGAAATACCAACCACTGACATTAGTAGAATAGGCACAAAAAAGTACTCTTTACGAAACTTCATTTCTCTAATCATCCATTCTTATTCGAGTTCCTCAAAATACTAAGAGCTGACATCATTCAATAGAGCAAGTGAACAATTAACAGCTCTACTATCGCCCTTCACAAGAGCCATCATCCTGATATTTTTCAGCATAAAATCTGATTGCTTCATTGTTATCTACAAAAATATCGAGGAGATAATTATCAATATATAAGCCTAACGGCCCAGAAACTCCATCTCTATCCGATGACCTCTTCGTTATCATACTCGATATAATCGTTACATATTATGAAGTTAACAGCAATTTTTTACACCCAACACTTTATTAGAGAATGTGAAAAGTAAGAAATGTATTTAATAAGTCTTATTAAAAACGGAACTCAAGCGATAAAATCAATACGTTTCATTGTAACTGTTGATATACACAGTCAATATAACTAATCCAAAATCACGTTAATAATATATAAATGAGTAAAAGGTCTAACGCATAAAGGGGCAATTTCTGAGCTAGCCGTGGAAGCTAGCTCGAATGGACAATTCTGAGCTAACTCTTCTGAAGTTCGAGAGCCATGGTCGATTGATATAGTGGCGCGGAAAGCCTACTATTAATAGATAATTACAAAATAATATCCAAAATTGTAACTAAGAAAATTGGAATTAATGCAACAAAATAGTAGATAAAACTTATAAAGAACATTGTCTCTCTTCGCTTTTCCGGCTCGATAGATTCAATGAACTTTTGGGCTCTAACTTTCACTTCCTCATTTTCACATACTGATTTAGTGTACAAATACGACAAGAAGTAAAATATACATGTAACCACTGTTACATATTCGAAATGTTCAACATATCCCCATATCCCAGGGATCTTAAAGATCCCTGACAAAATGAACACTCCTGCTAAGGCGACTACGAAAATTGCAGATCTACTAATATGCACAGGCTCTTCATACTTAAATGAGTTCGTAGCATTATAAAAATACAATACGCAAATTAGAGTCTGTAATTCAGACTTTAATCTTAGTCTACCCATTTCTCCATCCCCTCTCTAACCTGTTCTAGTTCTCCAGATAAGTCTGCTGCAGCCCATGTATTCTTTAAGCAAAAATAAACGCATAAAATACCTTTATCATACTAGATATAATCTATATATATCATTAAGTTGATAACAATTTTCACGCCTGACGCTCAATAAGAGGATGTGATAAGTAAGACATGTATTTAATCAGTCTTATTAGCATAGGAATATGCAAATAAAACTAATCTAAAAATCACGTTAATAAGATATGAATGAGTATTTGATCTAACACGTTTTGGGGCAAAAATGAGCCAGCTATGAAAGCTAGCTCGAAGTTGGACATTTCTGAGTTACGAATGCCATCAGTGTCTGCCTTGTTCGCATAAATAAAAATACGGGAAGACTCTTTAGGCTTCGAAGGTTTTCAACTTGGCTGGAATTTCGACCTTCCAAC
Source organism: Photobacterium sp. GB-50 (assembly GCF_003026755.1). NCBI lineage: Bacteria > Pseudomonadati > Pseudomonadota > Gammaproteobacteria > Vibrionales > Vibrionaceae > Photobacterium > Photobacterium sp. GB-50. The sequence goes on along the minus strand of NZ_PYNX01000017.1, from coordinate 82,570 downwards.
CAAAGGTAAGTTTGGAAAAGGTAATATTCCTTGGGGTAAGACGGCTGATATTGGAATAAGCAGTAGTATTAACTACCAAACATCAGAGCTGATGGGAGCATGGGAAGGAAATTCTATAAATGAATTCATGTATGGATTTTCAAATGGCTCAGTTAAAGTTCCTTTATGGCTTAAAGATAAAGTAACGAGTGCTTTAGACTAGAATCAATAGGCCATCAGTAATATGATGGCCTCTTATTCTACTGTTAGTTAAATTTTATTATGAACCTAATCTATTCTCCCGAAAGTAACTACAGTCTTTTATATATTCTCTGGGATATGCTGAGCTGGAGAGCGCTTGTTATCATTGCCATGTTGGCCATTGTGAACTGGCTCTATGATAACCGTTTCAAAATGGCGATACCAAAATCTCTTGTTTTGATGTTGGTTTTTTTATGTGGCACGCTTGGATTGTTTTACTCTTTCGGTGATGGTCTTAATGATTATCGTGAGCGACATGTTAACTATAAATCCTACGATAATTACGATCGTATTGAGCATATATCTGGAAGGTTAAAGAAAGTTGTACGTGTCGAGGAGGAGTGGCCTGGTAACGTATTTGAAACGAGTAAGCCAAAACGATTATGGACTGTGTTTTATGTCCATATCGGCGGTGATGTCATCAAGCTGAGAGACTTGAACTGGAAGGTAAATCGAGAATTTGGTATGCCTCCATGCTATAGAGGTGATTTTGGTGAATTATTACAACCACATGTTGGTGAAAATATTGATATAGGGTATTACAAGACTATAACGACTAGCCACAAGAGTGATAATGCGATTTGTTTAGTCGATGCTTATAAAATCTAGATCCGGCTGAGATGTTTATTCCAATATGGATTTATTATTAATTCTTAAAAAAGAGAGTGCTCCATGAGTACTCTCTTTTTTGACTGGCTTTCTACTCCGTCGATAGCCCATTATCAAACAAAATCCACAAACATCTTTCCTGACTTAATGCCGTGAATATCAATGAACGATTTCCTTTTCGAACTGACCATTGAGAACATAGGAATACTCCTCCCACGAACGCTCTATGAGAAGATATGATAGGTAAGAAATGTATTTAATCAGTCTTATTAGACTAAGAGCATGTGAATAAAATAAAACCAAAATCACGTCAATAAAATATGAATGAGTATTTGATCTAACACGTTTTGGGGCAATTATAAGCTTGCTGAATAGCAAACTCATTCGTGGACAGAAAAGTGTTAGTAGGTTTGTTCTATTTGGGCTGATAGGTATTAGGAAAAGTAAGGGTAAAGGCAGATGGGCAGCATCACCGTTTATGATATTCGCAATATTTAGTGGCTTGATCTTATTCAACACTTCAGATAGGTATCGGCCACCCTTTCACATTAAAATCGACAGTAATAAAACTCCCTTAAGTCACTTCCTGTCAGTTTTGGGTATAGCGGTGAAAGTGATTCTAGAGAAAACATTTCTTCCCCTAGCGGTTGGTACATCGCTTCCATTAATTCATGATTCCCTGCAGTTAGAACATAAACAGCCGTTGACATACCATATCCTTCAATATCTTGAAAAAGAAACTTTTTGTTCACTCTATTCATATTGGTGAACACTTCTTCTGTGTCAACGTCTACCCCCTGGTAACTCCAATATCTCGATAGTTCATATATCGCCGTTGGCATAAATAAATCATCTGAATATAAAGCTGGTTCTAGCTTCAGCTTTTCAACAATAGCTGTCTTGATTTCTAGAGTTCGTGCAGAAGTACTGGAACCATCTTCATAATCAAAATGGATATCGAGATGTGTCTTTATCCATTCATCCCGTTTCTGTCCTAACTCATAGAAATCTACAGCCTTCTTTTTTTTATCAACAAAGCTATTGTACAAATCACCACAATCTTCCATCCCATTCGCATTGATTGAATAAGATAGCAAAAGAGCCAGACATATTTTAAATCTAAGCATCTACTCATTAACCTCTACTGCTGGCGGTAACCATAAAGAGTGTATAGTAACATTTGTGCCATTACTGAAATGGACCTCAATTTATCGAGATGTTTGTTCATATCCTTTGTGACCTAACATTATATTAGTGCGCATGCGCATTAAAACTCTGGGGAGTGACAAGACAATCACAGCTAACTATTTGTATTAAAATTACTTTATCCAGAAAACTTAATGAATCTTAGCAGCAAAGTTCGTATGCATATTTAATGGCACACTATCTTTTTTTATAAATTCATATTCCATTGAATTTACTCGACTAAATTTTTATGCGCAATACGAAGTGAGCATAATTAATAGCATTAAAAGGTGATTTTAGAGCTATTTCTCATTATGGCTGTATAAAATACCAGCTTATTGGATATTGGGATAAATGACACGAAGTGAATTGTGGGTGGTTATTTAGATAAGTTTTATTAGGAGAAAAATCAACAAGAGATAAAAACTCTAAATCTTGGCTATAACATAAAGGGACACTTTTGTGTTACGAAGTGCCAACTTTGAAAATTCGGGACAAGAAATGGATAGAAGTAAGCACTGAGTACCATGTAGTTAAGATGTGCGTTATTAATTAATGATATGGCAACTAAGCAGACCTATTCGTCCTACACAAACTATATTCTATCCGTCATCCAGCAATTTCAATCAGGCGTAATTAAATCTTCCTAGGTATCATTTCTACGATTTTTGAGTTGGAGTATCAAAAACAATGAACTTGATGAAACGTCATGAACGACAGATCAAGAAAGTGTGCGATTTGATAGATAGCAACCTAGACGGCGAATTATCACTTGAGCAACTAAGTACTGTCGCTGCCAGTTCAAAGTACCACTTTCACCGTATCTTTAAGGCATTCATGGGGATCAGTGCTATGCAATATGTGCAATTAGCATTACAGACGCTCTTAATAACTTAGACAATATGCCATAGCAGTCTTCTGTGGATATCGTTCTAGTCACGGAAGCCGAACCTCATCCAATATTGAAAAAAGAACGCCTGGATCAATTGGTTAAGCTAATGCCTTAAACGGATTCGTTAGCCAATGACAAAGGTAAATTCACCAGTTAAACGCCCGTCGATTCGCATAGTTTCAAACTGTAGATAATCACGGGCTTTTCCACCCCACCATTCATTACCAGTATTACCTTTTAAGTACAATTGGGTGGTAAGTAGCTCTTGATTACCACGCCACAACTTAACATGGATATGTGGCGGACGAGAAGCGTAAGGTACAGGATATAATGTCTGGAATAAGTAGCGTCCATCCGATTGAGTTTCAACCGCGCCAAACCCTGCAAAGTGATCATCAAACATATCGTTATTTGGCTGGTTTGGGTGAGAATAGATACCTTGCCCATCACACTGCCAGATTTCTAGTTTGATGCCTGAAACAGGTTTTCCCGTTGTATCCACTACTTTCCCTTGCAATATGATGGGCTCTCCAATTAATCCTTCAGTCTGAAGTAATAAATTTGATCGAAGAGGAATACGATCGACCGGATAAAATGGTCCTTCTGCTTGTTCAGGTGTTAACTGTATCGGCGTTTTGGCTTTTAAACTTGTCGTAAAAATCAGACTCCAAAGCGCTAAAAAGTGTCGTCGTTCCATGGTTTCACCAATCGCTAGTTTTAGTTAAGTTTGGTTAAAATTGAACGATTTGCCAAGACTAGTGCTGTGGATAATATAGTTTTATCAGCATCAGAAACATTTGGATTTAAAACCTTGTTAAGATGTGAAGCAAGCAATACCGAAGTCTCAGCAAACTAACTTAAACACTAAAACCAGCACACAGTAAAATGCCCGTATGGTGAGTAACTCTAAACAATTTGTTATTTTTTCACTGGGTACACAGTTTTAAAATGCTCTAAGACAAGCACCATATCTTCTGATGGACTGATATTGAGTTCTTCGCACTCTTTTGAGAAGAAATTCCAATGAGCTTTTTTCCACCAGCCTAGTGTTTTGTCACCTTCACCTTCTAACGCAGCAAACTCAGCCGTAATTTCATTGTATTTGCACTTTGATACGGAAGTTATTTCTATAATACAAACGGGTTCACCAGACCAATTAGTTACAACCTGCAGATGTCCCACTTCAGGCATAAGTTCACCTTGCTCGCTATACCAAATCTCTAAACTGCATGAGGCTCGTTTTTCACCACGTAATATAAGATCAGCGCATAGGTTTGCATTGTATTTATCGGCACAAAAATAATCGGAACTAAATGAGGTGTACTTTGATGCATTCTCACAGGGTAGAGAACTAAGATATTGTTCTAGGTATAATTTACTTCTTTCATCCATGATCTTTACTCAAATTTCGTCTTGAACGCTTATTATTAGCGTGGTTCAGCTAGGCTCTCGATGCCCAACTCTCGTTGTTTTCGCTTACTTAAACTACTGGCTACGATGCGGTAAGACTCAGATAAATAATACTTTAAATCGTCGTCTAATTTACCCGAGGTCTCAATTTGCTGTATCCACTTCATTCCACGATTGGCAAAATATGGCGCAGGTTTATAACCATCACAATTTCTCAAAAACTCGAAATTTAAGTTAGACGTTTTAAACGTGAATGCAGCTTGGGAACCATCGCTCCAGCCTCCTATGGCAAAGACTTTACCACCGACTTTCCATACATCGGAATTTCCCCATTGAACGACGTGACTTGTTCCAGCAAAAGAGCCGCAAAAATGATTAAATTCTTCGTAATTCATCGCTTATAAATACCACGTTAAGTATTTCCAAAATTTACTTCTAAAAGTCGCTTGAGCTTGCCCAACACTTCGGATAAGTATCGACTGCGCTGCACATGTCCTTATCTTTTAAGCATTATTTGAGCGTAGACTTCATACTCTCATATGCCGACAAGGCTTGTTTAGTTTCAGCTTGAAGTCCCTTACTTTCCATAAACCAAAATGAATATATTTGTCTAGTTGATACTTTTTGAAAAACAAACCAATGAACTATACCTAACGGTGAATTCCTAATATACTCAACAGAATTATATTTATCGGTATGTCGCTCAGAAATAGTAATTTCATCAGAGTAACCGCCATTACTCTGATTTTGCTTTTCATTCTCTATAAAGTCATCTAAGGCCTTATTTTTCGACTCAATTCTAAATTGTACACTAATAGAGAATGGTGGTTCACCAGCTTGAAACACTAATGACAATGGTTCTTTACGTGAGCTTTTATCATTATATTTAAGTGAACCTACATCAAAACTTATATCACCTGCTTTGTACTCAAAAACTTTAGCCTTTACTTGAACTGTAGCTAGAGAAAAAACAACTATTACAAACATCCAAATTTTCATTAAAACTCCATTAATGCCGAATCACTTCTTGAACAATTTATTGAAAGATGCCGCTATGCCGCTAAGTGAAAAGCCACAATCTCAACTACAGTAAATACGTATTTTAAAAAGGAGTATTTATTATGAATAAAGAGCAGCAACATCGTTCAGATTATCTTTTTGAACAACACCTTACCATCACTTATTGTAAGGTAAACGTCCAACTACTATAGATACTTATAGTTGTGTATTGCTTCGCATTACCCAATAATGAAATACATTACTAGTCATATTAACCATTAAATACCTCAAATAGAATTTAGCATAACCGTTGAAAAAGAATTGATTAAATCACGTTAAGATTAATCGGTATTTAATGGTTATTTTTTATATTGATAATGCAGAGTGCGATTTAATTAATAAAGACTTCTCTTCCAGAAGAAAAGCGTTAAATAATAAACATAATGGTATTAACACTTAAAAATATTATTGACATTTACTTATATAAGGTCGCTTGAGCTTGCCCAACACTTCGGATAAGTATCGACTGCGCGAAAAACATCCTTATCTTACTGATAATTTATCAATTTTCCTAAGTAATAGTACTCTGACCGGATAGAAAAATACTGCTAACATAGACCACAAGATACTTTAATTTCACGAAAAAACCAAACTTATGCTTTTTAAGTAGATATAGAAAGTAAGACATTTTATTATAAAAAAAGGATTAAAGCGATAAATCTCTCAACTTTATTATAACTAGTTATGTATAGAGACAAAAAAAGGCTAAGTAATAACTTAACCTTTTATTCACCCTATTTTTGACAAGTTAAATTGGTAATAAGTATGTTTTCACTATCTTGTTACCAGAGTCTTCATCTGTAATTAAGACTTTATTAGAAATGATTGTCACCCCTTGCGGGTTATTAAGATCATCAATATCATAAACCTTTATTGGTTTGTTTGATTCTTTATCTAAAACTATCAGTTGCTTGCCTGAGTTGTTTAATAAGATAATTGTGTTATCTGTAACTTCCATACCGGTTATTACAGGAACCTCTTTCGTTTTCATTGATATAATCTGCTCAGCGTTTAACATCATATCTTTACGGCTAAATCTTGATAAAATAATAAAATCATTGACTTTATTAGGCAAAGATAAGGTTAGATATTCATTATCTAATAAAGATAATGCACTGCTACCTATATAGCTTTTATTCGCTCGAACTGTCTTTAAGTTCCCTCTATCCACTTCTTTCATGCGATATAAGTCATCAACGGATAGTTTTACATAGCTTTTATAAACAGACGTTACAATAACCTTTCCGTTTTTATCAAAAAAAACGCCAGAGATATTATTTACATCTTTATCAAACTTCGGATCAACTTTATAACTGCTTAATATCTTTGATGCTGTCTTATCCAGTAAATAAATCCAGTTTTTATTTGTCGCAATAACAACGACACTTCTTTTATCATCATAACTTATCGCTGTTACTCGACCGGTAACATTAGCTGGAAGAGCAGTATTTTCTATCTTCAGCAATTCGTTCGCATGTTCAAGTTTAGTGTTTTCATTAGCCGTCAATGTAGTAAATTCAGGTTGTTCAATGTAATTATTAGCTCTAAATGAAAAATGACTCCACGTAGGCCAATGTTTTGTTGTCCAAACCGTTTTACTTAAGTCATAACTAAAGTTTTGCGGGCTTGCTTGACCAATATATGGCGGTGGACCAACTTGAGTGAATGCCTGAATTACATTTAAAAACATAACAATAATAAAACTATACCCTGAGACTTTATGGAACGTCCCCCAGCGAACCCGCGTTGTATTTTTTAATGAGTCTTCATTAGAAAACCCGATTAATAAAGACATAATTAGTAAGTTAGCTATAAATAAGAACACACCCCATGTATAAGCATGAGCACCGAGTATTAAACCGCCAAACCCCTGCCCAATATCTTGTCCAAGATGTACAGAGCTATGCAATATACTTAACCATAACCCGTAAATACATATAATATAATAGGTACTAATATATTTTAATCTCAAACCATATCGAGACATATATAAAGCACAAAGAGAAAGAAGTATAATTGCAATTCTTTCCTGCCAACATAATATACAAGGATTATCACCCAGAATATAACCAAGTATCACAGTTGCAATACCAATAGGGATCAGGGTTAATCCCAAAGATAAAGCCGATAACAACAAGGATGTTTGAGAACTATTTAAACGTTTCAATTAGTAGTTCCCCATCGGTAATACCATATTCCAACAAACGACAAGAGATAATAAAACACTTAAAATGACAGAAAACAATAAAGAAACATCACTCAAGTTTTTTCTTTTTGGATAAAAGACAACTAATAATGATGATATTAAAATTATAAATAATAATAAAAATTCCAATTTCACACCTTACTTATTTAATTAATAGATATCATCTATACCTGATGATTTAGACACTATTTCTACCGGCTAAATTTATGACCGATGTCTTTGTTTATTCGTAAACCAATATGATATTAAGTAGTCTTTTTTAAACACATGGCTTTTGGAGTGCAATATGAGCGACAATCGCAATATTACGAATACTTTGAGCATCTAACATTTTTTATCCTCATATTGATGTGACGAATTGATCATACAGACTGTCAAACAATATCAATAACAACATTCAGACGATAAACATCACTAATAGGACAATTGAAGAACGACTAACGAAAAATATTCCATAGAACGCCCAAATTATTGATGCATCGTTTCAATTCACATTTCTGAATTGCCAGCTTTTGATGAAAATTTTAGCTTGATGAAAACATCTACTAGCATCTATGGTGTTTACCTAAAATCGCCAATAACTATATTCAGGTTTGTACATTTACTATCGATGGGAACTATGGCGGTGTATGTGTGCGTTCAGATGATTCATTGGTCATTAAAAAAGACAGCGATATCGAGCCTTTGATTGTATTGGAAGACAGTGCGTTCTTGAAAAATTGCTAATGCTAATCTTCAGATAATAAAAAAGAGGATGCGATTTGCATCCTCTTCTATTTTAAATACAGCTCTGATTATAACTGCCGTTATTTAAAACGACGTCGTAAGAAGCCTAAACCAAGTAGTGATAGTAATCCAACAATCCCCATTGAACCACCAGAACCATCATTAGGTGGCGTTACAACTTCAGCTTCAAAACCATCACGCTTTTTCACATTTACATTGATAGAAACACTTGCACTATCTACAGTTGCTGATTTAGCTTGTGCGCCTTTAGTTAAAGACATCGTAAAAGTATATGCTCCTGCTTTTAGGCCATTAACATCAAACATTATCGTTTGTGCGCCGTCTTCTTTAAGTGTGATCTTTGGCAACGTTAATTGAGCACTATCTTCAGGCGTTGGTGAAATCACAATTGAAGCAATATCTCCCGCCTTTGCAGTTTCAGGTAAAGTATAAGGAACGGCTAAACGACTCCCATCAAGTAGCATTTGAATAGGTACTTCACCCACTTGGTTATAACGGTACCCTAACGCTAAAATTGCAGGATCATGGTCAGATGAACGATACGCATCTTCACTATAAAGTAGATCTGCATTAGCCCCTTTATATTCTTCGTTGTAATCAAATAATGTAGATTCTGCGGCATTAATATGCCAATCAGTGGCATCAAGAACGCGATCTTTTAATGACGGACTAACTAGAATATGGTCAAGTGAGCCAATTTCATCATTATAAGAGTAGCTGTAACCGCTATATTCTTTATCTTTTCTCATCATTTCGACAGCATTAATATAACCGTAACTCTTAGTGATAATTGCGCCATTTTCGCCAAACTGAGGTATTTCACCGATAAAGGTATCACGTGCTGCTTTTAACGTTTTCCCCGTCGGGTTATTGGTTAATACCAATAATGGATCTTCGTGTGCATAAGAGTTTAAATCACCAATAATCACACGGTCACCACCCCATTTCTCCATTTGCTTACCGATCTCATCGGCTGCTGCAACGCGAAAATTCTCACAGGAACCTTGGAAGTCATCATCCTTAACTTTACCTTTAATAGGATCAAAGTTTTCCCATGTTTCCCAACCTTGCCAGTCTTCCCAACATGTCGAACCTTTTGATTTAAGGTGGTTAACACCGACAGTTAAACGCTTACCGGTGTAGTTAACAATAAAGGAGGCTGCAAGCATATCTCGTTGATAATTTTTACCGCTTTCACGTACCAAGCCTTTACTATCAACTAATGCGGCACCGTTTTCATCAGCGATAACAGGTGCTTTTTGTGATGGCATAAGCACTTGTTTTACTTTTTCAAGAGATACACGAGCAGGACGATATAGCATTCCCGAAGTAATTGCGTCTCCACCTAACGTATCGAGTTCATCAACAACTGTGTCACCATTGGAATCTATACCAATAAAAGCATAACGATTATCTATATGATCTGGTTTACCTTTATCGCTTGGATTTTCTCTGTCGTAATTAAGGTTAACCGTATTAACTAATCGTGAAATTGCACTAACTCGGCCATAGCCATTATTTTCAATTTCCATCAAACCGATAATATCAGCATCAAGCCCATAAATAGCTTCTACAATTTTAGCTTCTTGGCGTTCAAACTCAGACTCACTATCAGCACCACGGTTACTAGATAACGGATTATCATCACCACCAAATGGTGAATTGAAGTAATTGAGCACGTTCAGTGTTGCTATACGTACATCGAAACTATGGTGTTCTGTTTCATCATTAACACTTGGTTTATCTTCTCGATCTTGATGATGAATAATATTGGCGTCAGTGATCTCATTCATCGCTATTAAGCGAAAGTTATTAAAAGAATAGGTTAATACCCCATCTAAACCTACAATACTGTCATTAACACGTAGATAGTTATCACTTGGATTTAGTGCAAAATCAGGATAGAAAGGTATTTCACCATCAGCTGATTTTTTATCGGTTTCAACATACAAGCGACGATCATTATTTTCCTTCGCGTGTTGCTTTGACTCTTCACTACCAGCAACATGATGTTGGTTTGGTTGGAAATTAGGACGCTCGTAAGCCAATACCATATTGTTACGGAAACTGCTGTAATCAAAACTAAAAGTACGTGATATACGCATCGTTTGATCATTTTCTTGCTCTGGTGCAATATCAGCAGGTAAGCGCACTAACATACCTTCATGGCGCTCTAATGTTGCTTGAAAATTATCACCATCTTGTGGAATCTTAACTAAATCAACCGCCGTAGGTGCACCCGCATTAGCATCCAGTAATTCCCACTCATCATTCGCTGCAACAAGTTTTGTTAAACCATAATCTTCTTCAACAAAACCGCGCACACACACTTTTTGTCCAACAAGATCAGTATTTGGAATTTTAGCTGTTTCAATAAATAAGCCATCTGATGTTGTAATATCACCATCATCTGAATAAAGGTAGAAGCCTTGTTTCTCACCTATGGTTACTGCACTAACAACACCTGTGATTAGGTATTCTTGATCACTTTTGTATTTACCCGCTGCAATCAATGGTGAGCTGAAACCATTACCTTGCGCTTGACCTATGGTTTTTTCCTCAAATTGTGATGCACCATCGGTACAAGGCATAGGTTGACCTGGTGTCGGTGCTAATGTTGCATCTCCCAAGCCAGAAAAGTCATCTTTTGCAGAGCTAACCCAATCATCACTATTAAACGTTGCCTTTGGTACTGTTGAAGTATTAATTCGGCGAAAGGTAACATCCTTACCCCATTCACTCCCCGCAACACCAACAATATCGTGAATATCGGTTTTATTTAAACCTAAATAAACTGAGTCATCACCATTGAAATTAAGTGAATTAAATCTTACTTCATCATAGGTTCCAGCAATTACATGAGAAGCATTATTTGCTGAAATCGCATTTATTAATTCTTGGCTCGCCTCTCCATGAATAACGACAATCGACTCTCCAGCAGGAATAGTAACGCCATCAATTACTGATGAGCCATCAGCTTTACGAATGTCGTTCTGGTACTTACCACCATCATAATAAAGCTTAACACTATCTGTGAACGTATAATCAGTTGGTCCAACGTTTGTTAATTCGATGGCTTTATTATTTGATGAACCTTCAACATACTCAGAGATAATAATTTTATTAATATCTGCATAAGCTACAGAACTGAATGCTGCGCTAACCGCGACAGCTAATAAAGAGAGTGATTTATTTTTCATTTTATTAATCCCTTAATTAGAAATATAAACGCGCATAAGCATAAGCATCTTGTGCTGCATCACCAGCATTAGCTTCGAATGCAATAACAGTTGAAGACGTTGGACGATAATTCACTCCTACAGTTCCCCAAGTGCGTTCTTTACCCCATGAATTAATTTTCCCATCCCAATATGGGCTTTCTTCATCCCAGTGCTCATACCCTTCAATATTTGCAGAGCCTGTTATATCCCACTGTTTATTTATTTTATATTTAGCGGAAACCAAAGCACCATAGTGTTCAACCGTTTGGTAGTCGTTATACATGGTAATAATATTGTCAGGATCTGTAATATCAATATTAGTTTTATCTTGAGCTAAATCTTCTTGCTCTATAAAGCCATTAAAACCAAGCGATAAACGATTAGTTACATCGAAACGCATTCCTAAACCAATTAATTTTTGTTCGCCGTATTTAGATGTTCCATTTGATCCGCCACGTCCTTCAAAACCTAAAACTGTAGAAAAACCATCACCAAAATAGCCAACATAAGCATTAACAACATCACCTAGTTCAGCACCCGATGATGACTCTGCACCATATGAATAGGAAGCACCTACCTTAATGTGATTAAAATGTCCCTCATATTTAATTGTTGCATCTTGATCGCCAGCTTCACCCGTTTCTACTGTAGTATCAAAGGTATAATCACCCCAGCGGTCATAGTCATCAAAAGCAGTGTCTGTTAAACCAGCTTCAACATACCCAAACTGACCTAATTCATAACCTAGAAATAGCTTATCTAAGGTCATAACCATATCGCCAGAAGCATATTTCCAATTCTCACGTTCATAATCGACTTCTAGTCGAAAGTGCATTTTGTCTTTTTGACCTTTGACACCTAAAGTTGCAAATGAATCATCAATATATGATTTGTCTTCATAAAACTCACCATACTCATAATCCGCTCCAATATGACCACCCACTCCAACTTCACCATACAGACTAACGGTATCACCATTATCATTTTGATAAACTGTGACAGCCTGAGAAGTTGTTGAAAATAAACCTGCTAGCGCATATGCAATAAGTGTTTTTTTGTTTTTTAAAATATCCATATTTTACTTCTTAATAAGACATAACGACGAAAAATAAGAATAAGTTAATAAATAAAAACATCAATAACTGGTATGACCTTTCTGTGATGTGTGTTTTTTTATCATCTAAAACGGTGAGTTAAATCCCAAACAATAAATTATTACATTTTTATTTATTTCCAATAAGGAATTAAATATCAAAATATAATACCAATTAAATCTATATAATTAGTTTATAAGCGATAAAGTAAAACAAAGTTGCGACATTAAATTATGCATCATTTATCATTTTAACGATTCAATATTAGATACAACCGATGAGAAATTTAATAATCAGAAAAACATCTACTAGCATCTATGGTGTTTACCTAAAGTCGCCAATAACTATATTCAGGTTTGTACATTTACTATCGATGGGAACTATGGCGGTGTATGTGTGCGTTCAGATGATTCATTGGTCATTAAAAAAGACAGCGATATCGAGCCTTTGATTGTATTGGAGGAAAGTGCGTTCTTAAAATAGTCGCCTGCTTCTATATAGAATAAAAAAACGCACAGCTTACTTTACGTAAAACTGTGCGTTTTTATTTATATAAGTATTAAACGATTAAAACTTATATTCAGCAGAAATTTTGTATGAACGACCTGGCTCATAAACTTGCGTCCACGGTGTACGGTAGTTTTCATCAAACGCATTGGCAACAGTGAAATCAACCGTTAAGCCTTCCATGTTTGAGGTTGGCTCCCATGAAGCATAGAAATCAACAAGTTCATAAGACTTATAAGGACCTTCGCTATCACCTTTTGGACGGCGATCTTGAGTGCTGGCAAAAATAGCTCGAGTACCTACCTTGGTGTCAATTTCCCAAATACCGTAGTCAACTTGCGCCACCCATTTATCGGCAGGGATATTACTTAACCACTCACCTGTTTTTTCATCTTTACCACGTGTTTGGCCATACGATAGCAATGTATTTAATCTGTCATAACGGTACTGGGCAACCACTTCAAAACCTTTTAACTTAGCATTGTCGATGTTATCTGAAGTACTTGTACCACCACAACCAACACCAGAGCCACGGTTTGCCATCATACACGCTATCATTTCGCTACGGCTTGGTACTGTTACATCGAGATTGATAAAATCTTTAACTTTATTTTGGAAAACGCTAGCGGTGATCAGTAATTCATCATCACCAATAAGGTTATCAAAATTAAATGTACCTTTTAACTCGATATTATGTGCCTGCTCTGGCTTCAAATTCGGGTTAGGTACAAATACATTGGTAATAGGCCCCATTGCAAAGTGAGTACCGTCCATAAATAATTCAGACGTACTTGCCGCTCTGAATGCTTCGTCATATCTTAATGACCATGCCATCCAATCTGTCGCCTGCCAGTTCGCACCTACAGATGGAGACCAAGCATCTTGCTTATTATTTTCGAACCCTTCTGCTTTTGACTCAAACGTGTCGTAACGTAAGCCAGCATCTAGTTCAAGTGACTCTAATAAGGCGTAATTAACATGAGCAAAGCCACCTAAGGTTGTTGCTTTAGCACCATCAGGCGGTGTTGGACGACCTGAGGTTGTTACTGGACGTTTAGTATCTAACTTATCTTCATAGCCATCAGCACCAATAAAGACTTGAAAACGATCTAAATCAGATTTATTGGTAACAGAAAAACCTGTTGTGGTGATAGAGCTGATATCTTTTTCAGTACTGCCATTACCCAACTCTTTAATATCTGTGTCGTTACGATAAACTCTAAATGCACTATCAATGAAGTTACTTTCAGGGTTATAAGCGTACTTTAATGTAATGTTTTGATCCGTGGACGTACGATCAATCAGTTTATCTTCTGTACTTAATGGCTCAGTCGAGCCGACAACTGGTGGGTGCCCGTCATAATCAGAAATGCGATAATCTAAACCAATGCTTTGGCTATCGGTAAAGTGCCAATTAAATTTCGCTAACCCCGTCTTATTAATCGCTTCAGTACCATAGAGCTTATAGCCATTGCCTTGCTCCATCACACCACTGTCTTGGTAACTACCGGCTAGTAACCAATCAACATTATCTTGTTTGTTAGCAATCGCACCAACGGTGGTAACAACATTTCCGTTACTCTGATAGCCCGTCTTAACTTTGCCACCAAAGCCTGTATCTTCTACCAAATCATCTGCTGTGATTGTATTTTGAATAACCACACCACCAATTGCACCTGAGCCATATAAAGAACTCACAGGGCCTTTTACTACCTCAATGTCACTGATCAAAGTTGGGTCTAAGAAAAAGGATGGTCGGTGATCAAATTGGGCATTTTGGCGGTTACCATCAATAACCTGTAGGACTTTATTCCCTTCTAAGCCACGAATATTAATAGATTGATTACTCGCAACATTACCACCAGCAACAGACACGTTTGGTATGAATTTTACCGCTTCAGCGACTGAATTAACCTGCATTTCATCAAGTTCTTCGCTGCTAACTTTTGCAACCGTCCTTGTTTTATCTTGGTTAGTTTCATCAACTCTCGAAGCCGAAACAACAATCTCATCAAATTGAGAAACATCGTTGCTGGCATAAACGGATGGAGAAAGGACCGCGACTAAAGAGCTGGCGATCAGAGTTAATTGCTTGTTCATATATCCCTACTTCACAATTTTTTATTTGTAACAAAATTCGAAAACATTATTACAAACAAAAACGATAATTACTATCATTTAGATTAAGAAATGATATTTATTTAATTATCATTACCATAAGGAATATTCATTGCGATATAGGCTACGTATTATTGATTACCTAAAATAAGGAAAAGTGGTCACGGTATAATTAACGTGTATTTTTCACACAAAAAGATAGCAATTCGCTCATCTATTTATTTGTTATTTAATAAGTATTATTTTTCACTTTAATACGCTTGCTTAACAGCAATATGATTGTTAGTATGCGCGCTCGTTTTACGACGCTAAGTAAGGTCGCATTACTTAGTGAATCATTTATATCAAAGAGTATTGATTATGAAATTTAATGCAGTAGTACGTACTGACCTAGGTAAAGGTGCGAGCCGCCGCCTACGTCTTCAAGAGCAATTCCCAGGTATCATTTACGGTGGTGAAGCAGCACCAGTTGCTATCGCTCTTAAGCACAGCGATGTTATCAACCAAATGGACAAGCCTGAGTTCTACGAAGGTTTCGTACTAGTAATCGACGGTCAAGAAGTTAAAGTTAAACCTCAAGACATTCAACGTCACCCGTTCAAGCCTAAAGTTGAACACATGGACTTCAAACGCATCTAATTGCGAGTTCATAAACGTTTTATTAAGCACTCTTCGGAGTGCTTTTTTTATATCTAAATAACTGTATCGATATATTTACTAAAACAACGACTGTTGCGGATCATCCTCTTGCTCAATATTCTTATCTAACTCTTGCTGCAATTTAGCTCGGTGACGCCTTAGTACTTGCTGTTTGCGGCGACGACATATATCAAGTACTAGATGTTTTTCATCATCGGTCATTTTAAGCCAATACAAACGCTCTTCCCTACTACGGAAGCATCCTTTGCAATACCCCTTATTATTCACTTCACATATGCGCTTACAGGGACTTGGAATATCAAAAAAGTCTTTCTGTTCCATGCCTATTAAATTTCATCATCATACCTTTAATGAGAATAATAGATTTTTATAACTCGTGCTGTTATTAAGTGAAAAACACTAACAAAATTTTGCTAATTCGTTAATTCTGTATTGATTTTATGAAAAAATAGTCAGTTATGTTAGTTGCTTTCATCACCTCAACTCTGATAAGGTTATTCGAGTTGTCATGGCTGATAACTAATTTTTACATTATATATCTAGTCATGTCCCCGAATAGATATATCAAAGGAGGGAACCATGGATTTTTTTGTACCATCGGCTAAAGACCTTGAACAAGCGGAATCTGTTTATTCCTCGATTGCTGCACATGTCTCAGCACCTATTCCGAGCGACAGTAAACGCGTAAGTAAGTTAGTTTGGTCACATGAAGGAACGGTATGTATTGGTGAAGTAGGTAAACTTCCGCCAGAAATATTCCGTGCACCTGAAGAAATTTTAGCTATTTTTGAATGTGGTGATGTGTACAAGATCTGTACTCAAAACCGTGGTGTGATCAATTTCGATCCTATTCTTGCCAATACTAAAGACGTATCTAAAGTTGAATTCTTTAAATAGTTTTTATTTATTAGCAACAAAAAAACGCGCTTATATAGCGCGTTTTTTTATATCATTTCCGAATATTAGTCATTTTCTTCAACGCGATCATCCGATTCTTCAGCTAAGTTTAAAAACTTCAATCCTAGGCTAAGTAATAAAATAGAAACGGGTAAAATAAGTATCTTCCAATCAAGATTATTGAAATTGACCAATACCGCCTCTAAGAACTTAACAAAAAGAATGATCACAATGACTTCTGCTAATACATTTTTTAAATGCCCAATATTAGGTGTTTTGATCCAACCTAAAACATTTGTTTTATCTGCGTCTGGCGATTTTTTATTTGATATAAATAGTGTGAATACACCGTGTGCAAAAATAAACAATACAAAAGCGATTAAAAAAATATCGAGTGACTTGATTAAATAATACGTCGCTATATCTGCAGTATCTAAATGCACTAGGCTGTTATGCGGTACTGCATTAAAAAACACCACAGTAAACGCGGTATACGTTTTCATTGAGCCAACAATAAACAGCAACAATGAGCCAAGAGTAGAGCAAATGATAGCTAACCAGCCTACATATCGAAAAGCATTAAATGTTTTTTTCATAATGGGATAATCTAAAAGTTTTTCACATTATAAAGAATAAACCATAAACTACTAGTAACAGTGAATGTGAAAAAAGAATAAATAACCATTATGATAATCGTTAAAACAACCCTAACTGCGGCGCAGTAATCTCATCAAAGTATTTACCTATAAACGGCAAGATACCATCAGCAACTGGCTTTAATTGCTTATCAATATAATGGTTATAGTCGATAGGGCTTTGACGATACTCGCTTGGCTCAGCACCTGATACTGTAAATACATATTCAATCGTCCCTTTATTTTGATATTGACGAGGACGACCTAATTTTAGGTTCATTTCATCAGCTAAACGGGCTGCACGCACCTGCGGTGGTATATTTTTCTGATAATCCGCTAAATTTCGTCTTAATCGCTTACGGTAAATAAGCAAATCATCAAACTCCCCTGCTAACGTTCGCTGCGTATAATCACGAACATAATCATCAACATCCTGATCATGGAAAACCATTTGATACAGTGACTGCTGAAAATGTTGAGCGAGTGGTGTCCAGTCTGTTCGTACCGTCTCTAACCCTTTAAATACGATTTCTTCTTTATCCCCTCGCCACACTAATCCGGCATACCGTTTTTTACTGCCTGTTTCTTGTCCCCGAATAGTGGGCATTAAAAACTTGTGGTAATGAGTTTCATATTCAATTTCAAGAGCCGATGTTAAGCCATATTCATCACGTAGATGTGTTGTCCACCACTGATTAATATAAGAGACTAAGTCATGACCAATCGCATTTGCATCATCTTGTGAATGGGCTTTTTTAAGTGATACAAAAGTTGAGTCGGTATCACCATAAATCACTTCATAGCCTTTAGCTTCAATTAACTCTCGAGTCAATTTCATGATTTCATGGCCACGCATGGTAATCGATGAAGCTAAACGGTGATCAAAGAAACGACAGCCTGACGATCCTAATACACCATAAAATGAGTTCATGATGATTTTAATTGCTTGGGAAAACGCTTTTTCGCCATCACGTTTGGCTTGATCACGTGCAGCCCATAAATCTTCAATCATCTTCGGCAAGAAATGCTTGGTCCGATGAAAGCGTCCGCCACGAAACCCATTAATAGCTTGGTGTTCCGCTTTACCTTCTTCTTGGTTTAACCCTTCGACTAGCCCCATAGGATCAATCCGAAAAGATCGGATAATCGAAGGATATAGTGATTTAAAATCGAGGACTAATACAGAATCATATAATCCGGGTTTAGAGTCCATAACATAACCACCCGGGCTTGCGATCCAATTATCACTGACAAGGTTTGGTGCGATATAGCCTGCTCTGTGTAATTGCGGCATATAAAGATTGGTAAAGGCGGCAACTGAGCCCCCTACACGATCCAATTCCACGCCCGTTAAACGGCACCGTTCAATAGCAAAATCGAGTAAATGAGTATGCTCAAAAATGCGAGTCACCAACTCACAATCTTGTAAGTTATATTTAGCAAGAGAGAGCTTATCATGGCGAAACATATGATTAATTTCCGCCATCCGATCGTGTACGTTATGAATCGCTTTACCTTCACCCAATAATTCTTGTGAAACCGACTCTAGCGACCATGAACGGAAGTTATAGGTCGCGGTTTTAAGCGTATCAATACCATCCATGACGACTCGTCCGGGAACAGTAATAAACCCTTGATTAGGATTTTGCGAAGATGGTCGATAATGCGGCGTTTGTCGTCCACGACCAATACGTAAATTAACTTTATTCCACTCCGCACGATGCAATAATAAACGAAAATCAAAGTCGATCACGTTCCATCCGATGATCACATCAGGATCAAAAGCCATAAACCACAACTCTAACGATTGCAATAACGCCTTTTCATTTTCAACCCACTCGATCAACAAGTCACTAGACTCGCTATAACCGTCAGGTGCTTGCCCTACCATGATCACTCGGCTATCAGCATCGCTGTGTAAACCAATAGAATACAATACGCCTTTTTCAGAACACTCAATATCTAACGACACGACACTCAGCGTTGGTACATAATCAATAGGTTTTACTTTAGTTTTTGTGACTTCAATGTAGCCAGAACGCTGACGTTGATCACCGGTAAAAACCAAGCCGCCACGAACAAAACGTTCCATTAAATAGCGATCTGCTAAACGAATATCCGATTCAAAAACATCAATTAGCTCCGCAGAAAGTGCTTTTACCGCAGAGAAGCCATCGCGAATAGTGTGGCAATAACAGGCAGAAACAACATGATGCTGAAACGTTTTAAGTGGCAGATCTTTCCACTCTGTTGTGATATTCGCACTCGTTAATACCTGTTGGGCTTGCGCTTTTTGCTCTGTACGAACAAAGAAAACAGGCTTATCGCCTATAATAGACAAACGATATGGACCATTTTCTGTTTTAACCCAGAGAATGATTTCTGTTTGTCCATTAATGTCACGACTTTGGCGAGTTAAAACAAAACCCGTTGTTAACGACTGCAAATAAAACCTCTGCTGTTGATATGATCACCCGATCTTTTTTTCTATTTTTTCAAACTCCGCCACAATCCAATTCCCGACATGTTCAACTAAAAACAAAGCGGCACGTTTGGGTACTTGTGGACCATTGATAAGAATTTGAATACGTTCAATATCGACTGTTTTGTCAGGATAAAAATGAAGAAAGAAGTCAGCACATTGCTGCTCACTATAAGCTAAACTCGATGTGCGATGTGCCACCAGCATAAAACAGCTTCGTAGCATCTTCTTACCCACCTTTCGGCACAATGCGTTATATTCTGTCACACTTTTCGTTGCCATAATTTTACTACGACAATCCGCAAGTACCGTTTTTATATCACTATTAAAGGCTTTTGCTATCTCCCAACTCGGTTCAAACAAACCAAATTGTGTTGCCAAACTATCGCCATAGAGGCATACGCTACAGTGCTTAAACCAAAAACCCCATTTAAAAATCGATGCCAGTGTCATCACTTCATCTCGCGTAACCACTGTCAGATCAACCTGAGTGATAACGTTATAACGATAGGCTATTTGTTGACATAGTGAATCTAATACGCGGTGTTCTGATGCCGATAATGATCTATTAACAACCAGTGTTATATTAAGATCTGAACGTTCTGTTATCGCGCAACGAGCGGCAACACTGCCATTAAGGTATATGCTGTGTATTTGCTCTGAAAACTCAGCCTGTAATTGTTTTACCAAAGCTAATAACACTGGCATATAAGGTGCTTGAAATGGGGTTAATTCATCAAGAACAGGTAGTGTTTTCATTACAAATACAACTCATAGACAGCTTCAATCCGTAAAAAACAGCAATAACAAATCGTAATAAAAATGTAGATTTATATGCTTTATTCTCTTTATATACTACCAAATTCAACCTATCGAAAGTAAATACTCAAAATCGTTGTTTTTCTGCTTAAATTTTCATTCAAACCATTATAGGCATCGCTTCTTAGCGAGGTTTTAGTATAATCACCACTCTTACACACAAAGAGACAGATCTTAATCTATGGAAACTCAAAACCTGATTTCTTACGATGACGTTATCGATGCGGCATACGATATTTTCTTAGAAATGGCACAAGATAACTTAGAGCCAGCAGACGTATTACTCTTCACTGCACAATTTGAAGATCGTGGTGCAGCTGAAATCGTTGAAACACGTGATGACTGGGCAGAGCACGCTGGTTTTGATGTGGATAAAGAGCTTTTTGCTGAGGTTATCATTGGTCTTGTTAATGAAGAAAACGATGAACTCGATGACGTATTTGCGCGTATGCTAATTAGCCGTGATCCTGAAAACAAAGGCTGCCATATTTTATGGAAACGCGATTAATCATCGTATTCCTAATAGAAAAAAGGCGATATCAACATCTTTTTAATGGATGTGATGTCGCCTTTTTTACTTTCACAACACAATAATCGAGCTTAATTAACTTGCCAGTATTGTGATGTCATGTTTCTCACTGCGTCGGATCCACACCAAACTCAACACGACAAGAATTGCCATTACTGCAAGTACTGCACCTAAATTAAATTGGCTTTGTGCACTCATTGCTGATGCTGCTAATGTAGCTAAACCTGCGCCTAAATTCTGAAGACCACCAAGTACGGCTCCAGCTGTACCTGCATGTTGCGGAAACGGCTGAATTGCTAATGTGGTAGCAGCAGGAAATAAAACCCCAGCGCCCATAAAATAAATAAACGCACCACCAATTAAACTCGTCACCGTTACCAGCCCCTCCATGCCTGGAATAATTATCGTAATAGCACCTGCAAGTAAGGCAAACATACCCAAGAATAAAACGCGGTTGGTACCCAATCGCTTCATCAATTTATTTGAGCCCCAAGAACCCAATAAATAACCCGGCAAAGGCAGAATGAATAACCAACTTACGGTACTTGGATCCAGTTTTAACACACTACCCAGTAATACCCCTGCTGATGCTTCAAACGTAGCGACACCTGCAAATGTGGCAATTAAACACACCACATAACCTTGGAAACGACGATTAGATAACACATAACGGTAACTTACCCATACTCGCTCCGCTCGGCGATTTTCAACGGGTAATGTTTCACCAAAAGAACGCATTAGGGCAAGTGTTACAAGTGAACCAAAACCTAAAAGGTAAATATAAATAGATTCCCAGCCTAGATGCTCTGATAAATAGCCACCTAATACAGGTGCGATCAATGGAGAAAATATCACCCCCATACTGACTAAACTATTTACTTTATGTAAGTCATCACCGTCATAACAATCGCGTGTAACTGTTCGGCTCATTGCACCACTGGTACCAGTACCCATACCTTGGATAAAACTAGCAAGGAGTAGTACTTCAAAACTTGGGGCTACTAACGCAATAACAGTACCGATCAAGAAAATGACCATACCGCTGATCATTACGGGACGTCGGCCAATACGATCAGATAACGGCCCATAAACAAACTGCGATAAACCATAAGGAATTAAATACGCGGCCATCACTGCCTGTAAAGAAGCAGCTCTAACACCAAAGAACGTCGCCATTTCTGGAATTGCTGGCACGTACATTGTTTGGGTCATTTGCCCTACAGCAATAAATATAATAAGCAAGAATAGGAACTTGCCCATATTCGAAGACGATTGCTTAACCACAACCATTACCCTCAGACAGAATAATATTTTGCAAAGAACCCGATAAAATAAAAACGAGCCCTTCAAACAGGATAAAACTCTAACCTAACAATAAATATTGAATTCAACATTCAATAAATATTCTTATATTAGAACCTATGACTAAATTTAAGACGAGATGTTAATCTTGATGCTGGATTATGACAAGAAGATATTGCTTGATTTAGCACGAATAAATTTTGAATTTGGATTACATTTTCTAATGTGTAAGTGTGGGGAATCTTGTTCAGAAAAATTGTACAGAAACAAAAAAGCCCTGCGAGCAATACAGGGCTTCTTTTTACAGATAATACAACTTAACTTTCGAAATATAAGCGATGATGACCATGACTTGCTTTGGTTTTAAGATAACTTTCATTACCATCTTTTACATGCGCTTTAGTACCAACAACTTCAACAATATTGATACCATTTTCGCTTAATTCACGAATCTTTTTAGGGTTATTAGTAACAAGTCGAATCTCAGTTAAACCCAGTGCTTTCAACATATATGCCGCTTCACTGAAATCACGTAAATCGTCACCAAAACCTAGATGATTGTTTGCTTCATATGTGTTCATACCTTCACTTTGAAGCTTATAAGCATCAATTTTATTGTACAAACCTATACCACGCCCTTCTTGACGAAGATAAAGAATAATACCGCCTAACTCCCCCATCTTTTCAATAGTTTCATCTAACTGTTCACCACAGTCACATCGAGATGAGTGGAAAACATCACCAGTTAAACATTCAGAATGCATACGCACCAAAGGTGCTGTCGTTTTATCTGCATCTTTAAAAATAACGGCAACGTGTTCTTTACCAGACTCAAGCCCGTTGAACGAAAGCAAATCTGCAGGAATATTGCTTTTTAAACCAACTTTAAAAGGCACTCTCGCCCTAACATTTACCATATTCTTCCTAAGCATTTTCTAATACTCGATCATAAGGAATGCTATTGCTTATGATGACTATCGACTTAATTTCAACTTGTGAATAATAGCGAAAATTACCACATGACAACAGTACTGCGCTTTAAACAAAGATAATACGTGATTAATCGTTTAAAAAGATCACCAACAGGTTAAATTTATCGTACTGTGCAGCAGGAACTCACGTGTACCATTATCAATATGTTATATTATAACACAAATAATACCTAAGCAATTTGCTCAACTATTTTATAGGTTATCGGCTAACGTCATTAATTTAGATAAAATAACTTCTCCAGCAACACCTAACCCATTATGTTCATATTCATTTGTTACCCACACTTTAGCCTGATTTAACCCTGCTAGTGTTTGGCAACTTAAATCATAATCAACATACATATCATCAACATAGACAGCAGCAGCAACGGGAACGGTATTGTTCGCTAATTGCTGAGCATCATATAAGCAAGACCAATCATCTTTCACTGCAAGTAATTCTGCCGCAATCTTTAGTGGTTGTAAGCAATGCAGTTGATCGAACATCCACGGATAGACCATCTCCCCTGTGAAGAAGAAATCCCCTCCCTTTACGTAATTAAATTGCGGGTATTCACTCCGTACACGTTGCGCTGACCAGCTCGACGCTTCATGTTGGCAATATATAGATTCATGCAAAATAGCGTAGATAGGATTTGTCTGATAGCTTTGCTCTAATAACATTTGGTTTAAAAAGCTGTAGCTCAACTCAGGTTGACCACCAACCTCAACAAAAGCTTCATCAAGCATGTAGTACATCGCTAAATCACCACCACCTCGACCTAAATTAATCCCCCACAGTTGGAATTGTTCAACAGTAAATCGTTGACCATTAGGTAACCGAACATCATTGTCCAATAAGAAATTAGCAATATCGACACATTGCTGTTGTGCATTAGGAAAGCGAGAAAAGAAACTATTATTTTTACCGAGTACACGTTTATAAGTTGCACGGTAAACGTTATCAGCATGCCCTGTTATCGGTGGAATACCACCCGTTAAATAAGCACGTGTTAATGACTCAGGGTAATAAGATAAATAATGCAATGCACAGAACCCACCAAAGCTTTGCCCCAAAATAGCCCATTGTTTAATATTTAATGCTTCACGAATAAATTCAGCATCTTTAACAATATTATTAGCGCGAAAATAACTTAAATAGTTTGTTTGCTGCTCTGGTGTTTTATCAGACAAAGTTTGATGAGAAACCGGAGTACTTTTCCCTGTACCTCGTTGATCAAGCAGTAATACGCGGTATTTTGTTAATGCCTGCTTAAGCCAACCTGAATTGCCCGTCGGGCGTGGCGATGGAAATCCAGGTCCTCCTTGTAAATAAACTAACCACGGTAAATCATCATTTTCGTGGCCTTGCTTCACCACTTCTCGAGCATAAACAGTAATTTTTTCTTGATGTGAATCTCTATAATTCAGCGGAACAGTAAACCAATGTGATTTAAATAGTAAACCATCACTTTTATATATTTTTTGCATTTACTGCAACTCCATTATTAGGTCAATTAATAATACAATATTTAACATAAGGTTATATAACCGTTAAAATATATAACCACAAGTGCTAATTTTCTAGTCATTTATTCAATAATTGTATTTATATTTGAAACAAACAGCTAAAGAATAATAGAATATACCTAGTTAGAATCGATGCTAATTTAAATATCATGAATAACAATTTATTACTTCGTTGGAAGCAACCTTTTATAATTCTTATTATAGGTTTAGGCTCTATCTTTTTAATGCAGTATTTTATAAAAGTTAGTTTATTCCAATATGGGCTGTATAATCGTGTCAATTTAAAAAATAAAACCAATGAGCCGGATACCATGGTATTTGACTCAGGCATAGACGCGTTAGTGCCTACATTGTACCTTTCTGATAATGAGGGGGTTGCTCTATCTACAGGTATAGAAAAGTTAATACCAAAGCTAACTTTTACATGTTCAAAACATGATATTAAAGAAATGCGATTAGCAAATGATTTGTCGAGTAACATTCATTATCTTGGACTGTTCACTCCTCACAGTAGTTGTTCAAATTACGGGATAAATTCACCTATAAGTGATAACTACAATAAAGAAAATGCAATCACGCTTGAAGACTATGTGGTTACTTCATATTTAGGCAGTCGCTTGAAAATAATTCGTAATTTGCCTAATGATACCCATTTAATCACAATTACCGACCCATTAAATCGTCAACTTTATTTTAATAACACAAATGATAATAATGTTGTTATTAATATTATTTATAAGGATAAAAAAATTCAAATCCAGTCGAAGATTAAAAAAAATATCTTTTATCATGAATTTAAAAAAAAGCTGACAAAAAACATTTATCTTGAAGTTTTTGTAACTAAAAAAGGATTAACGGATATTGTTCATTCAGAACTTTTAATGGTTAATGTTTTTTTATGCATTCTACTTGTTATTACATGTATATTTTTAGGCCTTCGCCCTCAACAACGAACAGTTAAAATGGCTATTGAACGGGGTATTAAACGCAAAGAGTTTATCCCTTTTTACCAGCCTATTATTAATTCAATGACAGGCTCAATTATCGGTTGTGAGAGCTTAATTAGATGGTGTAAAGCAAATGGTGAAATTATTTCTCCTGCTAACTTTATTGATATTGCCGAACAGAATAAACAAATTTACGAGATAACAGATCTTTTAATATCACAAGTAGCTGAGGATCTTTCAAAACTAAATAACATCCATGACGACTTTTATATCAGTATTAATGTCATACCGCGTCAACTTCAAAATCAAACGTTTGCAACAAAATTACTCAACACATTATCTTCAGCGCAAGTGTCTAATCACCGTGTTGCGATAGAAGTAACCGAGAGAACTCAGTTCACAAACGTAACCTCAGCCAAAGAAGTGATGCAGCGATTAATTGACCATGGTATTTCCATTAAGCTCGATGATGCAGGAACGGGGTTCGGTGGCTTTAGCTACTTTCAAGAGTTACCCATCAGCACCTTAAAAATTGACAAAATGTTTATTGATACAATCGGTACTTGTGACGTTAAAGCCAATATATTAAACGCTATTATCAGCTTTGGAAAAGAAGCAAAATTGACCATGATTGCTGAAGGTGTGGAAACACAAGAACAAGTCAATTATTTAAGAGACCAAGGCGTATTTTTAATTCAAGGTTTTTATTACGCAAAACCAATGCCCTTTTCTGATTTAGAGAAATATATTAATAACAATTTAAAAAAGATAATCATTAGAGACTAATGAGAATATAATGATATTTATTCTCATTCAGTTTTTTCATATTTGAAATCTTTATTCTTTTTTTTAAATTACACGGCATTAGAATAAAAGCGTATATTTATCTTATCAGAGAAAGAGATATTTATATCTCTATATCGTATGCCATAAATAATAGGTTTTATGGCGGGAGATGATGTTCCTCCTTTAACCGCCTTTCAATAAAGGATAATGACGTCTAACAACATTCGACTTTAAATCGTCGAGGACCGTGTATTTGTTTAAATGGATATTTATAATTTTAATTAATTATATTAATTTTTGCATTCGTCGCGTTGTTATTTCATTTTTGTCCTCTTCTATTTTCTGCTCGATAAAGAATTATCAATTCAACACGGCTGAGCGTTATACAACTCTTTCCTACTCTGAGTTTTATAATTAGTAACGCGGTGTCTAGTGAGGCAGAGCAATGCAATACTCAACTGAAGTACAAAATATGTGTCCTATCTCTCGTGGTCCACATCACGAGTCTGCACCCATTCCTGTTGAAGGTCGCTGGGTACAACCTAAAGATGTTATTGCAATTTCTGGTGTTAGCCACGGTTGTGGTACTTGTGCACCACAACAAGGTGCTGCAAAACTAACTTTAAACGTGAAAAACGGTATCATTGAAGAAGCATTAATCGAAACTATCGGTTGCTCAGGTATGACTCACTCTGCAGCAATGGCTTCAGAAATCATCACTGGTAAAACTATCCTTGAAGCACTAAATACTGACCTAGTATGTGATGCTATCAACGTTGCAATGCGTGAAATTTTCCTTCAATACGTTTACGGTCGTACACAAACGGCTTTCTCTTTAGACGGTCTACCAATTGGTGCTGGTCTAGAAGACCTTGGTAAAGGTTTACGTAGCCAAGTAGGTACGCATTACGGTACTCGTGAAAAAGGCCCTCGTTACATGGAGATGGCTGAAGGTTACGTTACTAAAATCGCACTTGATGACAACGACGAAATCATCGGCTACCGCTTCGTTAATATCGGTAAGATGATGGAATCTATCGGTAAAGGTGTTCCAGCAGATCAAGCAATGGAACAAGCAACAGGTCAATATGGTCGTTTTGACGAAGCGGTTCGCACAATCGATCCTCGTCACGAATAATCAGCCAAGCTGTTATCCATATATTCAATTACACCTAATTTGCTAAATTTATTGAGGATTTTATCATGGCTGCATTATTTGAAAGCTTTGATCGTCGTATTAACCAAATCACACCCGTTCTAGAACAATATGGTTTTTCTTCACTTGAAGAAGCGCGTCAATACATCGAAGATAAAGGTGTTAACGCTTACGATATCGTAAAAGAAACCCAACCAATTGCGTTTGAAAACGCATCATGGGCATATGTTCTAGGCGCTGCAATCGCACTAAAAGAAGGCGCAAAAACAGCGGCTGAAGCGGCTGAGTTTTTAGGCCAAGGTCTACAAGCATTCTGTATCCCAGGCTCTGTTGCTGACCAACGTAAAGTGGGTTTAGGTCATGGTCGTCTAGGTGCGCGTCTTCTAAGCAATGAAACTCAGTGTTTTGCATTCCTAGCAGGTCACGAATCCTATGCTGCGGCTGAAGGTGCAATCAAAATCGCGCTAAACGCAAACAAGGTACGTACTAACCCACTGCGCGTTATTCTTAACGGTTTGGGTAAAGATGCAGCTTACCTTATTGCGCGTATTAACGGCTTTAACTATGTACAAACTCAGTTCAACTACACGACTGGTGAACTTGAAATCGTTAATGAACGTCGCTTCTCTCAAACACAACGTGGCGAAATTAACTGTTACGGTGCTGATGATGTGCGTGAAGGTGTAGCGATTATGCACCGCGAGAATGTTGATATCTCTATTACAGGTAACTCGACTAACCCTACTCGCTTCCAACACCCAGTGGCTGGTACATACAAAAAAGAACGTCTAGAAGCAGGCCAAGATTACTTCTCAGTTGCATCAGGCGGCGGTACTGGTCGTACTCTTCACCCAGATAACGTAGCGGCAGGTCCTGCATCTTACGGCCTGACTGACACCATGGGTCGTATGCACTCTGACGCTCAATTTGCTGGTTCTTCATCTGTACCTGCTCACGTAGAAATGATGGGCTTAATTGGTATGGGTAATAATCCAATGGTTGGTGCAACAGTGGCTGTTGCAGTAGCAATTGAGCAAGCGCAAACCGCGTAAGCAGAAATTTAAAATCTTTATCTTCAAATAACGATAAAAGGCATGGTTTTAATTAACCATGCCTTTATTTTTTCAGCTAGTTGTTAATTTTGTTGAATATAAGAAAAAAATCTCTAAAATCCTCGGTACTCAATAAACTTGATAACACTTATACCTATAAAAAAGCAGGCTTATAGGTATAATCGGCTGTAATTAAGTTAAATCGTATTACGTCATTCAGTTAAATATTATTGCATGACTTAGTTAAGGAAACATCATGATCCAAGTAGTAGGTCACAAAAACCCTGATAGTGATAGCATTTGCTCAGCACTAGTTTGTACAGCGTTTCTTAAAGCACGTGGTCTTGAAGCGACAGCAATTCGTCAAGGCGAAATGAACCGTGAAACTCAACACATCCTTGAACTTGCTGGCGTTGCAGCTCCTGAGCTACGTACAAGTGTTGCTGGCGAGAAAGTATGGTTAGTTGACTACTCTGATCTTGCTCAAGCACCTGACGACCTAGCAGACGCTGAAGTTGTAGGTATTGTTGACCACCACCGTCTAGGTGATGTAATGACAATCAATCCAATGGAAGCATGGATCTGGCCTGTAGGTTGTACTTGTACTGTTCTATTTAACCTATTTAAGATTGAAGGCCACGAAATCACACGTGAACTTGCTGTTCTTATGATGTCTGCAATCCTATCTGACACTGTTGGCTTCGCATCGCCAACATGTACACAAAAAGATAAAGACGCAGTGCACGAGCTTGCTCAAATTGCTGATGTTCAAGATCTTGAAGCATTCATTAAAGCACTACTAATTGCAAAGACTGACATTGAAGGTCTTACTGCTGCGCAATTAGTTGATAAAGATCTTAAAGGCTACCCTTTCAACGACCGTGACGTTGTTGTTGGTCAAATTGAACTTGCAACACTAGAGCAAGTTGACAGCATGATTGAAGAGCTTCAGGCAGATCTACAACGTCGTTGTGACGAAGAAGGTTTAGCGATGGCTGCACTAATGCTAACAGACATTACAACAAGTACGACTCGCCTACTTTACACTGGTGATTGGAACAACATTTTAGACGCGCATGCAAAAGATGGCGTTCTAATGATGGAAAATACGCTAAGCCGTAAGAAACAAGGCTGGCCTTGGCTACAAACAGTACTTGCTTAATCATTAGGTTTTAGTACTAGCCACCAAATATGACGCGATAGGAGCTCTCTCTTATCGCGTTTTTTATTCCAACACATTCTATAGTTATCGATATAAACTATCGTTATTAGCTGTCATTTTTTTCTGAAGCCAATACAGTGACCTTCTTTATTTTTGTCCTTTTTTTAAACAATTTATAATTTACACGACTGATATTAGAGCAAATACTTTAATTTTAAGCTCATTTTATTTGTATAAAAAAACAACGTGAAGAATAAAACACAGCCAAACAAACGCTATTTATGTGACAATTGTCAAATTTACTTAGTATTCTTTTTAGGTATACATATACTTCTCTCTCTAAAAATAATGCCGCCATTTAGCACCCCAATGGAAGAGCAAGAAGCTAATAAAAAGAGAGACAGTTAATGTCCATTAAAAAACGTTATATTACATGTGTTATTGGTCTAGCCATTTCGAGTCAAAGCTATGCTGCTGGCTACCAAGTATCAGAACATTCAGCTGCGGGTTTAGGTCGTGCCTACGCAGGCGATGCTGCCTTTGCTGATTCTGCCGCCGTGTTAGCTCGCAACCCTGCCGCGATGACCTTATTTAAACACGCAGAAGTTTCTACCGTAGCAAGTGTTGTCATACCTTCTGTTGATATTTACGATCATAGCTTTGATCAAGGCGCAAAAAATATCGCCCCCGTTAGCTTTGTTCCTGCGGGCTATTATATTCAACCAATCAATAACAAAGTCGCGGTTGGTCTTGCACTTTTCAGTAATTACGGTGTAACAACAAAGTACCCTAACGATTTCAACGCAGGGTTATTGGCAGGCAAAACGTCCCTTGAAACATTCAACTTTAATCCAAATATTGCCTACCGTTTAAATCCACACTTCAGCATTGGCGGCGGTGTTAGCCTTGTTTATGCTAATGCCGAGTTTGATCGCCGTTTAGGTGCACTTTCATTGGCGGTTCCTAATAGTCAACCAAGTGACAATGCAATCAACTTAAAAGGCACAAGTTGGGGCTGGGGTTGGAATATTGGCGCACTTTATGAATTAGATCAGAATAACCGTTTTGGCCTAAGTTACCGCTCACAAGTTAATCTTAACTTTGATGGTGATTTTACCGATTATTTAGGCTCAATAACCGGTAAACCACATAACACTGTTTCTGCTAACCTTTCGTTACCGCTCCCCGCTATCGCAGAGTTTTCTGGTTTCCATCAACTAAATTCACAATGGGCGATCAGCTATAGCTTACAGTGGACACAATACAACAAGTTTAAAGAAATTCGTGCCACTAGCTCACAATGTAAGCCAGGCTTTAATGGTCAAGTTGGTACCTGTTTACTGAAAAAAGAAAATTACAAAGATACCTATCGTTGGGCTGTCGGTACGACTTACACAATGAATGATGAATGGACACTTCGTTACGGTTTTGCCCTTGACCAAAATGCAGGCCAAGCAACACTAAGTATTCCAGATACTGATCGTTACTGGTATTCAGCAGGTGCGACTTACCACTTCAACCCAGATCTTTCTGTCGATATGGGTCTTTCATACATTCACAGTAAGAAAGCCACCTTCGTTGAAGATAACAGTACGTTTACCTCTCGTGGTAAAGCGTATCTTGTCGCTGCACAGCTTAACTATCGCTTTTAATGCGTTGTAACTAATTAATTATTTGGAATAAATAAAATGAAATTTAATTCAATCGCATTAATCGTCGCGTCTGCATTAAGCATGGTTGGTTGTGGTGGCGGTAGTCAAACGACCGTTAAACCAACCATTGATCCTGATATTGCAGACAGCTTAAAAGCAGAAACAAAAATTGATTTTGATTTACTGTCAGCTAATAAAACCATTGTGATCCCTAGCTATCTAGGTATGGATGCACAAGATGGCACATTAGCGACACGTGAAGGCGCAACTGCACCTGAAATCGCAATGGGACAAACCGATGGTTGGAGTACAACTCAGCCTATTACGATTAATTTTAAAGGTAAGGCACTTGATCCTGCAACAGCAGCGAATAGCTTTTACTTAATTAAATCAGGCGATCCTACCAACCCTGACGATACCACACAGCCTACACAATTATCCCAGCAAAACGGGGACTTTATGGTGACGGTTTCTGGCAATAGCTTAATTGTAATGCTGCTTAAGCCTCTGGATCCATCAAGTAACTATATGTTTGCATTAACAAATGATCTTAAAGATGTAAATGGTAAAGCGGTAGGTATGAGTAACTCTTACGCTTTACTAAAAGCTGATAGCACGCCACCAGCCAAAGCATTAATTCCAGCTCAAAAGATCACCCATGCAACAGAGGAAGCATTCCATAATATCGTTAAAAAACGGGATATCATTTTCTCTTCATGGTTTACCACATTATCTGTTGGCGATGTATTGTATGCTGCAAAAATGGCGACTCTACAGACAATTTCAAAACAAATTGAAACAGATGAGCCTGTGATTGCTAGTGACGACATAGCAAACCAAGATAATCTCTATAAAATAACACGACCGCAACTTGGTGGAGCAGATGGAGCAACAACACCTGCTGGTAATGAGATTTATACTGGAACCGTTTTTCTTCCTTATTATTTATCTACAGACAGCCATAAAATATCCTCAGCCCCTAACGCACCAGAGAAATATTTAGTCAGCCCTTGGAAAAGTGATATGCCAAGCCTTGCGAAAATTAAATATATTCTGACTAACGGTAGTGAAGCTGATAAACGCGCGATTGCTTCTCAACTTTCAGATCTACATATCTCTGACATAGATCTTGCAAAAGTAGCAACAGATAAAGCGACACAAATTAAAGTACTAACAGCACTGAAAGGTCAAAAGTTAACGCTAGCTAATGGTAAGCAACTCGATCCAGAAAGATTGATCACTCGTTATAGTCCTGTTCCCCAACTACAATCAGTTGCGGCAGTACAATATAATTTAATCATGCCGAAGTTGGACAAAGAAAACCAAGAAAAATGTAAGCAGTCAGGTTACAGCGTGACGATTTTCCAACACGGTGTAACATCAAATAAAGAGCAATTTGTTTATTCGAATCCAAGCTTACCTGACAAAATTATTGGTAATCAATGTCGAGCTATTTTTGCTATTGATTTACCTCTTCATGGTACTCGAGGTGTCGGTGGTAAGAACGCTTCAGAAGATCCAAAGATGTTTCTAAACTTTATAGATCTTGCTGTAGCTAGAGATAATTTACGTCAAAGTGTTATTGATGTTGTTAACTTGCGTGCAATCATAGGCAAAGTAATAACAGACTCTGATCCTAGTGAATTAGGGGAACAACTGTCAGCATTATCTCTTAATAATGGTGTAAGTTTTGCTGGTCACTCTCTTGGCGCTATTACCGGTGTTGATGTCGCAGACATCGCGAACAGAACTGTATTTAATGACCAGTATAATAAAACGTTATTTAATATTGATACCGTTGCACTCGCAAACCCAGGTGCTGAAATACCATACTTACTACTAAACTCGCCAAGTTTTAGTGATCTCATTAAAGGTGGAATAGTTGACGCGACTAACCCATCATTCTCTAAACAATGTGGTAACACAAATCTTGCATTGTGTTTTAAGAGCTATATTGCACAGCTAAATACAAGTAAAGATTCAGGGAACTCACTGGCCCAAATAACACTCGATACTTTAAATGACAATTTTAATAAGTTTGCCTATGCCGCGCAAACCGTCATGGACCCAGCAGATCCAATAAATCACGCTTCATTTATTCCAAAAACAACCGCTGTTTTATTAGAAGAAATGAAAAATGATATGGTGATTCCAAATAAATCAACACAAGGCACGGATCCAATTTATTCACCATTTACAGGAACTACGCCACTTCTAAAGCCGTTACAATTGACTCAAACACTCAAGTCTGTAACAGGGTCACCTCTGAAAACAGCGGTGAGATTTGAGGGTGGATATCACAGTTCAGTGCTTACACCTCTGAATCCATCCGAGCTATCACAGCCCGCAACAGAACAAAGTATTGCTGCAACAAATGAAATGCAGAGTGTTATCGCCTCATTTATTAATAGTAAAGGAACATCGCTTACTATTAATAATGGCAGTGTTATTACTTCATTTTATGATTAATAGATAACAAAGAGACAATAGCCGAGTAAGCAATTCTTACTCGGTTTACTCATTTCGCATGTACTGCATTAAACTGCTTTTTTCATTTAAAATATTTGAAAAACAATCTACAAACTTACGTCCAATTATCTTTCCTTCTCGATAATCCATTTCTAAATCATCTTTACTACTCAATAGGGCTCGGCTCTTCAATGACTTTTCAGGCGCTATTTGGATAACTTGTAACCCATCGGGTGGATTCACTAAAAAATCATTCATATCTTGGTGAGTTTTGTAATATTGAAGTAACATTTCAATTACGTCGGAATTATTACTCTGCCTCGCTAATTTTAATAAACGTTCAATATTCATATGTGATAGCCAACTTTTATTACCAAAAATAGGCTGCTTCAATGCCTCTTTACTTTTACTATCCAAATATGAAAGTTCTTTCTGTATATCATCTTTATCTTTAATATCGATAGTGTCGTTACGGTATTGTTCTCGCCACTGTTCAAAACGGTGACTTAATTCATGATGAACCGTTTTAATTCTATCTACCGATTCATTAAGGCTAAGCTTATTAATATAATAGGGTAAGTAAGTTTCAACACTTTCACGCCAGTCATCAAAGATCCCCTTATCGGCATGATTGTCATGATCAAGAGGCTCAGTTCGAATCACAATAACCAGATCAGCCCCTCGACGCCATGCTTCTTTAGCCGGTATCGCAGCGCTCACACCACCATCAACCCATTCCAGCTCATTCATATTAACAGGTAAATTGTATAAAACAGGAATAGCACAACTCGCACGCAAAACTTCATACCAATCATCTTGGTACATCGGCATATAGATATCTTTAAGGGTATCTTTACGTGTTGCGCAGGCGAATGCCTGTCGATGTTGTAGGGTTCTTTTCGCGGTATGAAAGTCGAGGGCTAATTCGCCAGTGGGAGAAACGACTTGCAGCGCCCAATCAAGGTTCATTGGCTGTTGTTTGCTTAAGTACTTATATAAGCTAAAAAATTTATCTGTTGTCGTATAGTTTTGAATAAACTGATAGCCGAAACGTGGCTGACGGCTAATAAATGAAGATAAATTGAGAGCACCTGCAGATGTGCCTATATACAAAGCAAAAGGATCAAACTCGTGTGCTAAGAAACTGTCTAAAACACCAGCCGAAAAAATACCTCGCTGTCCCCCACCCTGAACAACTAATGCTATTTTCTTATTATGTGCATCAAAAAGCCGTGATGAAAAATGTGATATCGATTCTTCATCAAAAGCACTCAAACTAAACGGCAGATAATTCATTTCTCCCCCAAAGGTTAGAAAACACTCTGACGTAATATACGTATTTAATTTAAGAGTTGGAATCGCTTATAAAAAACAAGTTAAAGAAATTAAAGCTCTATCTTATCTTTTTAACTTGCCATTGTATTACGCTAATAAGGCTACTGCTGCGTAACTAAAGATTGTCGTTAGCGTCATTGTTGCTGTAACTACAGCAAGTTTCAAATTACTATCCATACTTCGCCCCTTAAAACCTTTCAAATGTAACATTTTGTTAACCACAGTATAGTTATGTTACAGCTTTGTTATCAATTAAATTGTACAGAATTTAAGATAATTATCACATTAATATCAATACTGTATATTGCATTAAATTTTCCACTGTCATCACGGACTATCGTTTGATGACATAGTAGAAGTGAGCGCATTATTTTCTTGGGTTGGAACGCCATTGAAATCATTACATTTTGCTTTCAACAAGTGTTAGCAGGGACATCAAATGAAACTTGCGACAGCACTGCTTATTATGGTTTTAGTGCTAACAGCGGAATTTGCAAAGTGATTAACGCCGCCTATCGATATCAAACAGTCGTTAGATAGCTATAATGAAAAAGCAGAAATTAGTTGCAGTAACATGCAAATAGCCCTTTAAAATATTGCTCTTATTTTCACACCTTCCTATAAAATAAGAGCAATTATCAACGTAGTGCGGTGGCATTTCATCCCAATTTCCATTGAATAAATAAATCTATTATCAAATAAACAACAAAATACTGTATTTCGATTTAATAACATCCATCGCTATTATAAAATTAATCTATATTTAAACTTTATTTTTATTCCTTACGTTAACCATTATCACAGTAATGAATAATTGAAGAAAAGGATGCTTAAAATGAAACCGATTTATATTGGTTTAGTTACCGTAGTTGCCAGTTTTAATACCGTTGCAAAACCGGTGGATTGGACACCAGGTATCAGTGGTGATATCTCGCTCTTGGCTGCATACACTAAAACAAATTCACAGTTTGATTCTGATAATGCCACCACCTCAAATTTGAATTCATCAGGTGATGATCAAGGTCACACACGTATCGCCCCACTTGGTACACTTTCATATACTTTCAGCAATGCTAAACAGCAATTATTATTTGGTACTGATCGTTCTGATGTCGCTTTAGGGCGTTTCCATACTGAGCTTGGCTTTCGCCAACAACTTCAAGGAAACGGCACTGTTTCGTTAAGTTACATTCCTGGATTATTAGAATTAAAAACATGGCAAAACCCCTATTTAACAGGGGAGCCACGTGTAAAAACAGGAAGTAATGTAAAAGCGGTACGTGCGCAGTGGGACAATATTGCTGGCTCTATGTACTCATTAGATACTGCATATGGTCGTTATGAAGTAGATCAAGAAAAAAGTGGAGAAGGCTTAGCTATCGATCAAAATCTACTAGATAGAAACGCAAAACTCTTTTTTGTAGAAGGAAGCCACCTACTTCCACTGAGTCGAACACAAATGCTTCGTACCGCATTAAACTACAGTGGTATTGATGCTGACGGTAAAGCAATGTCTGCCGATATTTTTGGGGGTTCAGCCACTTTTATTCAACTCTTCCAGCGTTCAAGCCTAGCTTTTACTTTAAGTTATAAGAAAGCTTTGTTTGATGCAGAAAACCCTATTTTTGATAAGAAACAAGAAGAAGACCGTTTAGGTGCCTTCCTAGCTTATGAATACAAACAACCATTTGGTTGGAAGAATTGGGGCGTTGTTTCATTAGTGGGCTACAACACCACACAATCAAATATCAACTTCTATGATGCAGATACTATGCTTGTTAGCTTAGGTATGAACTACACCTTCTAACAACAATAAATGCCATCCCTTCTTCATTGTAAGCGATGAAAATTATGGCTCTGTTATGATACAGAGCCATAAATTTTACGAGACATAACACTACTTTTCTATTAGATTAACAGCACTTTACCAAAGTTAAAGAAACGTTACTGAGTATTATGGCTGTTAATAATCGCACTGCCGATGCATCACAAGAATCTCTGCATCGAATTTTTACAGTACCGGAAGCCCCAGATTCAACACTGGGTATGATCGAAAAAGAGCTATCAGAAAACTTAAATGAATTTCTGCGTACTCACATTGCTGCAACAGAAAAACCACTACTCGAAATAGAGAAAGACTTCTCCGATCCAGCAATCCCTGAAATACCGAGCTTTGTCTCCGAGCATACCCAATTTCTATTAAATAAGCTGGTTTCGCAATCAGTCCACACCTCAGCGCCAAGCTTTATCGGTCACATGACTTCTGCCCTGCCTTACTTCATGATGCCGCTCTCTAAAATCATGATCGCGCTGAATCAAAATCTCGTAAAAATCGAAACCTCTAAAGCTTTCACTCCTCTTGAGCGACAAGTTTTAGGAATGCTTCATAAGCTCATCTTCAATGAAAATGAAAGCTTCTATCAGCAATGGATGCATAGTGCTGACCATTCCTTAGGTGCTTTTTGCTCTGGTGGCACAATTGCTAATATCACAGCATTATGGGTAGCAAGAAATACAGTCCTAAAACCTGACGGGGATTTTAAAGGTATTGCCCAAGAAGGATTATTTCGTGCGATGAAGCACTACGGTTATGATGATTTAGCGATCTTAGTGTCTGAACGTGGCCATTACTCGTTAAAGAAATCAGCAGATGTATTAGGCATTGGTAGAGATAGCCTCATTTCAATTAAAACTGATGATGATAACCGTATCAACATCGACCACCTACAGTCGACGTTAGCTGATCTGAAACAGCGTAACATTAAACCCTTCGCCATTATTGGTATTGCAGGCACAACAGAAACAGGCAATGTTGATCCTTTAGATCAATTAGCAGATATTGCCACTGAGCACGATTGTCATTTCCATGTTGATGCAGCTTGGGGTGGCGCGACATTAATGTCTAATAAGTACCGTCATTTATTGAAAGGGATTGAACGCGCCGACTCTATTACAATCGACGCTCATAAGCAGTTGTATATTCCTATGGGTGCGGGCATGGTGATCTTTAAAAACCCAGAGCTCATGACAGCAATTGAACATCATGCTGAATATATTTTGCGTAAAGGATCGAAAGATTTAGGTAGTCACACCTTAGAAGGGTCACGAAGCGGTATGGCTATGTTGCTATACGCTAGCATGAATATAATTAGTCGCCCTGGCTATGAATTGTTGATTAACAATAGTATTGAAAATGCACGTTATTTTGCTGATTTAATTAAACAACAAATAGATTTTGAGTTAGTTACTGAGCCTGAACTGTGCTTGCTGACTTACCGTTATGTTCCGGAAGCGACGCAAGAAGCATTGTTAATCGCTACAGATGAAGAGCGCGAAACATTACTGGAGTTACTTAATGACTTAACCAAGTTCATCCAAAAACGTCAGCGTGAATCCGGTAAATCATTTGTATCTCGTACCCGCATTACACCGGAAAAATGGCAGCATAAGATAACAACTGTGTTCCGTGTCGTATTAGCAAACCCACTCACAACAGAGACCATCTTACAAAACGTGCTAAGCGAACAACGTCAATTAGCAAAAGAAAGTACCATTAGTCTGCCAAAAATAGAAAACTTAACCGCAGAAATAATGAGAAAAAAGACCGCAAATCGATATAAATAAGCTGTTTATCTATATTATTTTTTTTATTATTTAGTGTTAACGCCCAGTTTTACTGGGCTTTTTGCATTTTATAACCATTAACAATCAAAAAATTCTATGTCTATCTTATGAATAATCTGCAAATCAACTATGAACAGCACATTATTGTAGTATGAATAGCTTCAATAATTGGCCAAATATCTACTTTCATCTCTCGCATACTGTTTCTTATTTCTAAGATAAGTATTCATTGCTCTATTTTGAGCACTGTTCAATAAATTGCCTTATTCACATTCTGTCATTATTTTTTTGTGTTGTTAACGATATGATCTCAATGTTGTTCTTTATTCTCATTACTAATGTTAATGAAAAGTTTAAATAAATGTATGCATTTGAGAATGGTTAACAATTACAGTTTTTGGTTAAAAAACAAGCAAAAAGACACCTCTTCATTGATTGATTTATATCAAGAAATTAGCTCATTTTTTTCTAGAAAAAAGGCCATATCACCGAATGATATGGCCTTTTTATTTCAAAATGTTTCACTGCAATATGCAATTTTTGATATCAGTTATATCTAGTATTGAAGGAAATTAATCCCCTGCAAACATATATCCTTCACCGTGAACGGTAACAAAAATCTGTGGGTTCTTTGGATCTAGCTCCATTTTAGAGCGCATACGACGAATTAAAACATCAATAGTTCTATCGTTTGGCGCTTCGACTCTATGGCTTAACATATTTAAAATACGTTCACGACTCAACACTACATTTGGGTGTGAAGAGAAGGCGACTAATAACTCATATTCCGCTTTAGTTAGCTTCACCGGAAGACCATTATGAGTCAGCGCTCGTTTGTTAATATCGAACTGCCATTCGCCAAAACGAATGATGTTATCTTCTTGCATTTCGACCAACGTTTCGTCACGTGCTTTTTCCACTAAGGTTATGCGCCACAACAAGTTTTTCACTCGAACAAGGAGTTCGCGAAGCTCAAAAGGCTTAGTGACATAGTCATCTGCACCCATCTCTAAACCCACAATTCGATCGATACTATCAGTACGTCCTGTGACCAAAATAATACCCACTTCAGAGCGACTACGAAGCTCACGTGTAAGCATCAAACCATCTTCGCCAGGAAGGTTAATATCAAGCATGACGAGGTCGATTTTTTCAGTCGCCATGATCTCTCGCATCTGTGCGCCACTATCCGCTTGGCTAACCTTATATCCTTCATTCTCAAAATACCCGACCAGCTTAGTACGGGTAACAATTTCATCTTCCACAACAAGTACGTGATGAGTCATGTTTGTCTCTTTTAGTTTTTTAGGTGTTCTTACGAAACGTTAGCACAAACCGTAGTTATTCACAATTTGTCATAAACATGAGTTTGCTATTCATTCGTACCGTTAACCTTATTCACATCGTGGACATAAGATTACCCCATAAAATTTATAACGTCACCGTAGCTTACGGTGGGCATTCATTCTTAAATGGAATCATTCAACATGAAAAAACTTTGGCAGATGTTGACAAAACCAAGTAGCAAGTATTCGATTCTTGCTCTTGTATTTGTTGGTATTGTTATCACCCTTGTTGGTATCTTTGCTGCACATAAAGGTTTTGAGCACGCATCAACCAATGAATTCTGTATCGGTTGTCATACCATGCAGCAAAACTTCGATGAGTATAAAGAATCTGTTCACTTTAAAAACGCTTCTGGTGTTCGTGCTGATTGTGTTGACTGTCATCAACCTAAAGATTTAGTTGGTATGGTTCAAACTAAGCTGATGGCATCAAAAGACGTATATAACCAATTTATTACTAAAAAGATTGATACGCCTGAAAAGTTTGAAGAGCACCGTTTAGAATTAGCTCAAATGGTATGGGATCGAATGAAAAAGCAAAATTCGAGTACCTGTAAGAGCTGTCACAATTACTCTGCAATGGATCACGCTAAACAATCACCTGAAGCTGCTGCTGCAATGACAGACGCTGCTGCAAAAGACATGAACTGTATCGAGTGTCACAAAGGTATTGCACACGAACTACCAAACATGGCTGGCGGCTTCCAGAAAGACTTCCAAGGCCTACAAGCAGAAGCAACTGCACAAGGTGCAACCGCTGACAAGCTTTACTCTCTTGGTGAGAAAGATATGTTCGCCACTGACGATGCTAACGCTAAATCAGAAGGTAAATTACTACCAGCGTCTGAAGTAACGGTACTTGAACGTAAAGGCGACATGCTAAAAGTTGAAGTAAACGGCTGGCTAGAGAAAGCGGGTAAAGGTCGCGTTATGACAGAATACATGGGTAAGCGCGTATTTAAAGCGACTATCCGTGGTGACATTAAAGCTAACGAGAAAATTATTAAGGAAGAAACTGATCCAGCAACTGACATCGTATGGCAGAACGTAACAGTACAAGCATGGATTACTAAAGCTGACATGATCGATAGCATCCAGCCTATCTGGAACTATGCAGAAGAAATGTACGGCTCTACTTGTAACGCTTGTCACGCGGCGCCAGCACCAGGCCATTTTACTGCAAATGGCTGGATCGCAAGTCTGAAAGCCATGAGCTCTTACTACCGTCTGTCTAAGACAGAAGAACGTACGCTACTGAAATATCTTCAGAACCACGGTAGCGATACAGGCGGTGCAGGTGCGCACTAATCCTGCAGCCTAATAACAAATAAATGATAGGCGGGTGATATCACTATCCCCGCCCCATCGATAAAAATTAAAGTTTAAGGATTCTCCAACATATGGCGACTCAAACTCATAAAACTGGCATCTCACGCCGCCGCTTCCTATCTGGCCTTGCAATGGCAAGTGCTGCATCGGTTGTAGGTCCTAGCCTTCTTGCTCCTCGTAAAGCAATGGCTGCAGAAGAAGCAAAAGCAGCGTTTTCTGGCGAAGTGTTATCTGGCTCTCACTGGGGTGCATTCCGCGCTAAAGTTGTTGACGGTGTTTGGACTGAAACAACGCCATTTGAAAAAGACAAGAACCCAACAGATATGATCCAGGCGGTACGTGAAGTGGTTTATAACCCTGCACGTGTTAAATACCCAATGGTACGTATTGATTGGCTAAAGCAAGGCTACAAGTCAGATACAACACAGCGTGGTAATAACCGTTTTGTACGTGTGCCATGGTCTCAAGCGTTAGACTTCTTCTACCATGAGATGGAGCGTGTTCAGAACAACTTCGGTCCAAGTGCACTGTACTCTGGTCACACAGGCTGGCAATCAGTGGGTAAACTGCATAACGCAGGTACCATGATGAAGCGTGGTGTTGGCCTTCACGGTACCAGCCTAGGTAAGATGGGTGACTACTCAACAGGTGCTGCTCAGGTAATTCTTCCTTACGTTGCTGGCGCAATGGAAGTTTACGAGCAACAAACATCATGGCCACTAGTACTTGAGCACACTGACACTATCGTTATTTGGGCATCTGACCCAATTAAAAACCTGCAAGTGGGTTGGTTAGTACCAGACCACAGCCCATACCAGTACTATGATCAACTTGCAGAGAAAGTGAAGAATAAAGAAATCAAAGTGATCTACGTCGATCCTGTGGTTTCTAGCACACAAAAAGTGGTTGGTGGTGAGCAGATCCGTGTTAACCCACAGACTGATGTTCCATTAATGCTTGCTATTGCACATACGCTATACACTGAAAACTTATACAACAAAGACTTCATTGCTGATTACACAACTGGCCTTGATAAGTTCATGCCTTACGTTCTTGGTAAGACTGACGGTGTTGTTAAGAACCCTGAGTGGGCTGAAAAGATCTGTGGTATCAAAGCTGATGATATCCGTGCTCTTGCGCGCACAATGGCAAGTGGCCGTACGCAAATCATCGGTGGCTGGTGTCTACAACGTATGCAGCACGGCGAACAGTACGCGTGGATGCTCGTTGTACTTGCAGCAATGCTAGGTCAAATCGGTTTACCTGGTGGTGGTTTCGGTTTCGGCTGGCACTACAATGATGCAGGTTCAATCACCTCGAATGGTCCACTAATGTCAGGCTTTAGTGGTGTTACAGGTGTTGCTCCAATTCATAACGGTTCATTTAACGGTTACTCTACTTTCATTCCAGTTGCTCGCTTTGTTGATTGTATCGACAACCCAGGCAAGACCATTAACTACAATGGTCAGAAGATTAAGTACCCTATTATGAAGATGGCGATCTTCAGTGGTAACAACCCATTTGGTCACCACCAAGATCGTAATAAGATGATCAAGGCTTGGACTAAGTTAGAAACTGTTGTATCGATTGAGCACCAGTGGACAGCAACTTGTCGTTTTGCAGATATCGTATTACCTGCAACAACAACTTACGAGCGTAACGATATCGAACAGTACGGTAACCACTCTAACGCAGGTATTATTGCCCTTCGTAAGATTGTTGAGCCAATGTACGAATCGAAAGATGACTTTGAGATTTTCCGTGAGCTATGTTCTCGCTTTAACCGCGAAGAAGCATTCACTGGCGGTAAGACGCAAATGGAAATCATTGAAGAGATCTACAACGGTGCGCGTCTGCAAGGCCGTGGTCTAGGCGTTCGTATGCCTAACTTCAAGAAGTTCTGGGAAGGTGAAGGTTTCATCGAGTTCCCTGCGGGTAAAGAGTGGGTTCGCCACGAATCATTCCGTAAAGAACCTGACCTTGAGCCACTAGGTACGTCTTCAGGTATGATCGAAATCTACTGTAAGACTATCGCAGATATGGGTTACAAAGACTGTCAAGGTCACCCAATGTGGTTTGAAAAGACTGAACGTAGCCACGGTGGTCCTCGCTCTGATCGCTTCCCGATCAACATGCAGAGTACGCACCCGAAAGATCGTCTACACTCACAGTTATGTTCGTCAACGGATTTCCGTGCGACTTACGCTGTTGCTGAGCGTGAGCCTATCTTTATGAACACTGAAGATGCTGCTGCTCGTGGTATCAAATCTGGCGATATCGTACGTGTATACAACGACCGTGGTCAGGTATTAGCAGGTGCTGTTGTAACAGATGATTACCTACCAGGTGTTTGTCGTCTACAAGAAGGCGCATGGTACAGCCCATTAGAAGGCGGTAAAGTAGGTACTATCTGTACTTACGGTGATCCAAACGTATTAACAGAAGACATCGGTACTTCTAGCCTAGCGCAAGCAACATCTGCAGCTGCTGCCCTAGTTCAGATCGAGAAGTACACAGGTGTTGTTCCTGCAGTAACAGGCTTTAACGGTCCTATCTATGAAGAAGGTATCGACCCACTGTTCCCTGCTATGGATAAGTAATTTTACTTAGCTAGTTGATTAAAAT
This sequence comes from Photobacterium sp. GB-50, assembly GCF_003026755.1. Lineage (NCBI taxonomy): Bacteria > Pseudomonadati > Pseudomonadota > Gammaproteobacteria > Vibrionales > Vibrionaceae > Photobacterium > Photobacterium sp. GB-50. The sequence goes on along the minus strand of NZ_PYNX01000017.1, from coordinate 37,974 downwards.
AAGGCGATGAACGAAAATTCATCGCCTTTATTTCACCTTTTTAAAATAGATTCCAATATAATGTCTTAAGTTATATTTGAATGTGTTTTATCTGTCTGGAGTGACAATGCAAGAATTTATTGCTTTCAACGAACAACGTGCAGAGATCTACTGGTGGATGTCATCACTTTTCGCTCGCGAACTCACTGATGCAGATCTACATGAATACCACGGTGGTGAAATGTACACATTCCTTTCAGGCTTAGGCATGACCGAGGAATTAAAAGCCCCCGTTGAAGCTTTTCGCGAAGTAATTAATCAATCAAACACACGTCCTGATGAACAACTTGAGCTAGCGGCAGATTTCTGTGGTTTATTCTTAAGTACACCAAAAACAGGCGCGCTACCTTACGCATCTATGTATGTAGGTACTTCTGGTTTACTTAACGATAAGCCAGCACAAGATATGAATGTACTAATGAATGATTACGCGATTGCACAGCGTAAAGAATTCAATGAGCCTGCCGATCACCTTGCGGTTGAATTGGATTTCATGGGTAACCTTATCATCATGGCAAACCAGCAAGAAACTGAAGAAAAGCGTGAAGAGCTAATGCAAGCACAGCTTTCTTTTATTAACACTATGCTGCTTAACTGGTTACCACTGTTTGTGAAAGAGTGTCAAAACCGAGATCAATTTGGCTTCTATGCTGCAGCGGCTAATTTATTATTGGCATTCTGTAAACTTGATGCGGCTTTCCTTGCCGGTGAATAATCAAGCAACATGTTAATAATTAAACCTCAGTATCGACTGAGGTTTTTTCTATCTGCATTTAAAATACACAAAAAAAACTAAATACTTCTAATTTTCTATTTTTTCCTCTCTCGGTTAAATATTATTTATTTTTTATCCGAAAATTAAATTGCATATTCAAGCATATTATTCGCATTTGAAATCAATACCACTTATTACGTTGATATTTTTAATCTTTAAATTTCAAAATCTTAAGCTCACCATTGACACCGCGAATTAATGAAAAGAATTCTCATTAAGAATATCAATGAGTTATTTATGCATCCCGCCATTTTTGATTTTTTATATTGTCATACAAAAATCAAAAATCTGATATAGATCAATCATCTCTCATCATTACAAGCATAAGATCTGCACGCTATTCCCTTAGCGTATAAGTATTCATAATAAACAAGGTTGATAGATGGACTCGCATGCAGCCCTTTTCGAACTAGGCAAGAAGCGTCTTGCAGAGTTACGAGCAATGAAACCTCTTCGTGAGGAATCATTCAAAGATAAATTAGAACAAAATGGCATTACCCGTCGTGACTTCATGATTTGGAGTGCCACTATTACATCCCTACTGGCTTTACCTTTACCGTTTAGCACCATGGTTGCAGAAGCTGCAGAGCTTTCCGATCGCGTGCCTCTTATCTGGTTAAGTCTTGCAGAATGTACTGGCTGTTCTGAATCACTAACACGTACAACCACGCCAGATATTAGTACCCTTTTATTTGAACATGTTTCTCTTGAATACCAAGAAGTATTAATGGCAGCGGCTGGTCAACAAGCTGAAGAAAACCTCGAAAACGCAATGAAAGCGTACAAAGGCAAATACCTATTAGCAGCAGAAGGCGCGGTTCCTACTGCTAATAACGGTATTTATCTTACGCTTGGCAGCAAAGCTGAAACCGGTATGTCACTGATAAAGCGTGTGGCTAACGATGCAGCAGCCGTTATTTGTGTGGGTACTTGTTCTTCTTTCGGTGGTGTACAGGCAGCTCGTCCTAACCCAACGGGTGCGAAAAGCGTAGGTGCCGTGATTGATCGTCCAGTGATTAATGTTGCAGGTTGCCCACCAAACCCAGCCAACATCACGGGTACATTGATGTACTACATTATGTTTGGTCGTCTTCCTGCTCTTGATATGTTTAACCGTCCTAAGTGGGCATATGGCGCACGTGTGCATGATAACTGTGAGCGTCGTGGTCACTTTGATGCCGGTGAATTTGTCACTGAATTTGGTGATGACAACGCAAAGCAAGGGTACTGCTTATTTAAAATGGGTTGTAAAGGTCCATACACGTACAACAACTGCCCTACTGAGCGTTTCAACGCGCACACAAGTTGGCCTGTTCTTGCCGGTCATGGCTGTATTGGATGTTCTGAACCAGATTTTTGGGATGAAATGGCGTATTTCGAAAAACCATTAAGCCGTCAACCTTTACATGGTTTAGATGCCACTGCCGATACCATTGGCGCTGTGACATTAGGCGTTACTGCTATAGGTATTGGTGCTCACGCAGTGAGTAGTATTTTTGCAAAGAAAGTCGAGGAATAATTCATGAGCAAGCGTGTCGTAATCGATCCCATTACTCGTATCGAAGGCCACTTACGCATCGAAGTTGAACTTGATGCTAACAATGTTATTGAAAAAGCTTATGCCTCTTCTACCCTGTTCCGTGGTTTAGAGATCATCATGAAAGGCCGTACACCTTATGATGTAGGCCTATTAATGCAGCGTATTTGTGGTGTATGTACATCATCACACTACCTATGTGGCACATTAGCGGTTGAAAATGCCATTAATGCCCAAGTGCCTATTAACGCGAAATACATTCGTAGCTTGATTTTAACGTCACTTGAAATGCACGACCACATTGTTCATTTCTACCTGCTACACGGCCTTGACTGGGTGGATGTGGTTTCTGCATTAAGTGCCGATCCTGCAAAAGCGGCACAAGAAGCAATGAAGTGGTCAAAAATACCAATGGCCGCGGGTGAAGGTGAACTACGCGCAGTACAAGAAAAAGTACAAGGCTTAGTAAACACAGGTAAGTTAGGCCCATTTGCTAACGCATACTGGGGCAACAAAACATATGCATTTACACCAGAGCAAAACCTAATTGGTTTATCTCACTACCTTAAAGCACTTGAAGTTCAACGTATTGGCGCTGAAATGATGGCAATTTGGGGTGGCAAAAACCCGCACCCACAATCTATTGTTGTTGGTGGTGTAACTTGTGTTCGTGACATGTTAGATCCTGCTCGCCTACAAGAGTTTAAACAAAAGTTTGTTCATGTCGCTGAATTTATTGAACGTGCCTACCAAGCGGACATTTTGATGGCGGCAGCGGCATTTGGCAAAGAGCCAAGTGTATTAGGCGGCTGTAACGTTAGCACTTTCATGTGTAGTGAATCTATTCAACTAAACGAAGAAGATCAGCTATTTACTGGCGGTGTTATTCGTAATAAAGATCTAACCAAAGCAGAAAATGTTGATCTTAGCCTGATTGCTGAAGACGTGACCCACTCATGGTACAACGCTGATAAACCACAGCACCCATTTGATGGTACAACGATTCCTGAGCACACTCCGTTTATTGAACGTGACACCTTAGAAGGTAAACGTCCAACAATTAACGAAGCCGGTAAATATTCTTGGGTTAAATCGCCACGCTATAACGGCGAACCTGTTGAAGTAGGCCCACTAGCGACTATTGCTGTGAACTACGCAAAAGGTAATCCATACGTTGTACCAGTTGTTAACGAGTTCTTAAAAACAACAGGACTTCCAGCAGGTGCCCTATTCACTACATTAGGTCGTACAGCAGCACGTATGCTTCATACCTTGATCATTGCACGTAATGGTTTAACTACCTTTGAATCTATGGTCGCCAACCTAAATTCAGATCAAACTACGTACATTGAACCAACCATTGATCCTAAAAAAGAATACAAAGGTGTAGGTGTGATTGAAGCGCCTCGTGGTTTATTAAGTCACTGGTTACGTATTAAAGACGGTTTAGTTGAAAACTATCAAGCGGTTGTTCCTACCACATGGAACGCAAGCCCAATTGATGGCAACGGCAAAATTGCACCTTATGAAGCTTCTTTAGTCGGCTTAAAGTTAGAAGATCCAACTAAGCCTCTTGAAGTTCTTCGTGTGATCCACTCATTTGACCCATGCATGGCGTGTTCAGTACACGTGATGGATTACAAAGGCCAATCTTTGAGTGAATTCCGTATTCCAGCACAAGCAGTGTAAGGAAGGAATTTATGTCAACAGATACAGTGTTGTACAAACGATCCTATGTTTTCTCTTTTATTATACGTCTATGTCACTGGCTCCGTGCTTTTGCCATATTTGGTTTGGTGATCACAGGCTTTTATATTGCTTGGCCATTTTTGGTTGCGCCAGATAACACCAACGTATTAGAGCAAGGCTGGGTACGTTTTGTCCATGAAGTACTGGGGTTTGTCCTTATCGCTGTCACGTTAATTCGTGCTTATTTGTTCTTCTTTAGCCGCAGTAATGTCGAAAGACGTTCAGTAAAAGATGCTGTAAGTCCGAATAGCTGGGTAAAACAAATCAAAGCCTATTTTTGGGTTGGACAACCACCCCATCATGGTGCTTACGGCCCGTTACAGTTAGTGGTTTATGCGGGTATTTCTATCGCCGCTATTTTCATGTGTGTAACAGGTTTAACCTTGTATGCCAACGTGTATCACCTCGGTATGGGAGGCCTATTCTGGCAGCCTGCTGAGTGGGTAACCTATGCGATGGGCGGATTAGCTAACGTTCGTGAATGGCACCACATTGTAACTTGGGCGTTCATCGTGTTTGTCTTAATTCACGTTTACATGGTGATTTGGACAGGTATTCGATTCCGCAATGGCTCCGCTGACGCCATTATGTCGGGTTTTGATTACCACCCAGTGCACATTAAAGATAAGAACAAGGGTAACGACCCTGTTCAGCATCAAACTCACCAAACAAACACTGACCATAAAGGCCACTAGCACTAATGAAGATATTGCTACTTGGTATTGGCAATGTCTTGTACGCCGACGAAGGAGTCGGCGTACATTTCGTCAATTACCTCACCGAAAACTACCGCTTTTCACACCCAGAACATCAGATTGATCTCGTGGATGGCGGTACCCTTGCGCATAGTTTGATCCCAACCTTAACCCAATACGATCACCTTATAGTGATTGATACCGTTAATGCTGCTGGTGTAGATGCTGGCGAAGTGTACTTTTTCGATTTTGATAAAGCACCACCTGAGATCGACTGGCAAGGCAGTGCCCATGAAGTAGAAATGCTGCAAACATTGATCATGATGGAATTGGTCGGCGATCGCCCTAAAACATTCGTATTAGGTGTTACCCCTACTGTACTCGAGCCGATGCATTTAGGACTAACACCTAAAATTTATGCTGCTATTCCTACCATGGAATCAGCCATTCTGAATCATTTAACGGATCTGGGCATTAGCTGCGAACGTGTGAACAATATTGAGATTAATAGCTTGATCCCAACCGCTTATAAACGAGGAGTAGAGGCATGAAATTAATTCAATTTTCTTTTAAATGCTCACGCCAAGTGCCGTTTTATGCGCAATTATGTAATGACTATCTAGCCAATGAGCCTTATGAAATTACCGTTGGTTTTGTTAAAAATCGTTATCTAATTGAAGCGGTCGGTGAACAAGCACAACTTGAAGCATTAGCTGAAAAAATTGCCAATGATTTCCTGCTTTCCATTTGGTTAGTTGAATCTAAAGTGGAAGAAATCATCCATCGTGAAGGCAGTGTTGTTCCTCTGGTTAATACTCAGCACCACTTACCTTTTTGCCAACATTGCGAACCATTGTTAGGCGATAACCAATCGCCACGATTTGGTGAGCTAGCATTACCTTGTGCATGTTGTCATGGTGAGCAGCGTTTACATCAAGCAATTAGCATCAACCAAGTAAAAGTTTGGGCTAATGATATTCTTACCACTGGCAATGTGTTATTTACCTTAACCACAGAGCAAGGTAAACATCAGGTATTCCAACTCAGTACAACACCGGTTTTAACCTCATCGCAGGAACGCCCACAAATTCTGATCTGTAATCCTAATAATGTACCTTCGCATTTCTTTACTCCATCAGAGCACGTACTCGCGTTATCAAGCCTTGAGAAACCGCGCGTGACTGTACAACCCAGAACACAGCATCGACAGTTACAAGCCCCCTTGTATGATTTGTGTTTTAGCTATAATCGCGTGCTCACTGTACTTACTGAAATTTTACGTCAACAAGGCGTTGATTTCGTATTTATTGATACCAACCATTGGCAACCCTTAATTACATGGATTGAAAAAGGTTGGAGCCAAGTCGATAGCGATCCTGAACTTGATCTTCCTGTGTCAATCAAAGCACTTGAACCCTTACACGATCAAGCCTGTATCAATGGCTTAAATGCCTATTGGCATAAACGTCGTATTCATTTCGATTATAAGCCGAATCATCCAAACGATGTCCCCTCTCATGCACTGCCTATTTGTGCGCTGCATGGCGGTAATATTGAATCAGGAAATGGACGAAATACCGCGGTTATTTATTTTGGTCGATACGCCGCAGGTGAGATTGTTTGCCAAGATAAATTTACCCGTACAGATAGCTTTTTAGTTTTACCTAGCTTGCCACAAACAGGTCATGAAATTATTCGCCTAATGGCAGCAGGAGAACAAGCAGCGATTCTTGCCAAATTTAAAGAATCGCTACCTTATAGCTATCAAGCCCTAAGCCAAATTAACCTTGCTGATAGTCATAATCAGCTATCAGGTTTATTTGCTGTTGCTGCCACCATTCTTGGCTTATCAACATCGAGTACTAATAGTATTCAATACTTAAACGATGCACTGATCGCTAAAGCATTACAAAATAGTGGTCAAAAAGGTCATCGTGTTGATTATTCATTAGATATGGTGAATGGCAAACGCACGATTGAATGGGCAAAAACACTGGGCAGCCTAATGAGTTTTTGCTTAGTTGTTGATGATTCAGAGCTTGATAAACTTGCTTTTGGTATCATGGATTCACTGGCTGACTATATTGCTAACTGGCTAGAGCGTATAGATGAAACCACGGGGTTAAATGCTGTTGTTTTAGCTGGCAGTGATTTTGCCAATGAAGTGTTGACTGAACGCCTATCACTCCGTGTGGGTAAAAACTTTGCAATTACTGTTAACCGTCAATTAGAACTCGATGGTAGCAACCTAAGTGCTGGCGCGTTATACCTAAAAATGCGTCGACGTTAATTCAATTAAAGCTCTATTTAGCTTTCGATAAATAGAGCTTTAATGGTCAATTCACATAACAACGTTCTCATTAATACATGAGTTATTAATTCGTGCTTATTCTTGCTATATGAGAACATAACATTGCAAATGATTATCATTAATGTTTGATAGCCAATTTTTTGACGCCCTGTAAAGAAAAATGAATATATGCAATAGATATAACATAATATATTAGGCATATGGGCACTAAGATCTCAATCTGAATATCGTGTTATTCAAATTATCTTCAGAATGTTCTAGATTAACTTCATACCTAGCCGGTAATTAGGCCCCTTGCCTAAAAATAATCTGAATTCATTGATTATTAAGCCTCATTCTCAAATGAGGCTTTTTTTATTCCCTTTCAAACTACACGGTTGTCTTTCATAAAAAATCTTATTCCGCTGCAAACGTGTAACACATAAACAAGCTGTGGGGATCCGGTAAATAATCAGCAAACGGTTCACAATATTCAAAACCAAACTTTTCATATAAACGACAGGCTGACTCAAAAAAATTATGTGAGCCTGTCTCTAAACTAATGGTCTTAAACCCCCTGTTATTGGCTTCAATTAAAACATGTTCTAAGAGCCTTGCTCCCACTCCTTGGTTTCGCGCATCAATCTTCGTCCGCATTGATTTCAGCTCAGCACTTTCAGCATTTAGACGTTTAATTGCAACACAACCAAGCAACATATCTTGCTTCCAACAGGTATAAAACGTCACATCCTCAGCCTGAAGTGCATCTAAATCTAACGCATGAACACTATCAGCAGGCGATGTTGCATACATATCTTCTAAATGCTCCATCAACAACTGAATGACTTGTGGGTGTGTTAAGTCACCAATTTTAATATCCATTTAAAATTCCTTTTACCATAATCTGAGCTGCTAACTACATACCTTGAAAACACGAGTTATAACATGTTCGTACTAGGTAAACATTGACTTACCTATTATTTATAAAATGGCACCATAACGAGTGGTAAAATCCTTCCTCAATTTCTCACTCAATTTATTTTCTAAGAAGGTAAGCACTCTCTAAATTTGTAACTATTCTCAATAAAGTATGTTCAAAACTGAAACAATCAACATTCTAAATAAATTGCACTAGAGATAAAACGTTTCAACATTTTTTTCACCTTTTAGCGTTTATAACTTACGGCGAATAACGACGTGGAGAAAGAAGGGTTATTCCGCTTATTTGCATCAATTTGGTTTGTAACCCTTCGAAATAAACAATGAATATGATTAAGCAAAAACTTTTTGGTGGCATGTCTTATGCTACCTTTACTTTCCTACTCGCACTGTATTTTACAGCCATAGTTAACTTACCTGTATATAAGGCACTGATTGGAATATTTAGTCAACTTGAAACCGTTAAACTTGGTTTTGTACTCACAATCCCACTTTTCTTTCTCGTCTGCTTAAACTTTCTTTTTTCATTATTTAGTTGGCCTAAGATAAGTAAGCCGTTCTTTATTATCTTACTGATTTTATCAAGTATGGTGAGTTATGCTGGGTTCAATTATGGCGTCATGTTTGACTACGGCATGATTGCCAACATCATAGAAACAGACAGCAGTGAAGCCAGCTCTTATCTCAGCTTATACTCTGCAATGTGGACACTTCTAATGGGTGTCATACCCGCGCTGCTCATCTATAAACTGCCAATCAAGCCAATAACAAGCCCTATGACTTTTATTACAGCCAAGCTTGTATCAATGCTAATTTCATTAGTGGTGGTTGGGTTAATTGCAGCAGTGTATTACCAAGACTATGCCTCGGTTGGACGTAATAATAGCTATCTGAAAAAAGTGATTATTCCCACTCAGTTTATCTACAGCACCATTAAATACGTAAAAAACACCTACTTCACCACCCCACAGCCTTATAAACAAATAGGTTTGGATGCAAAACAAAGCGACGCTGCCTTAACTCAAGCACATACAAAGCCAACACTGATGATCATGGTTGTAGGTGAAACGGCCCGTGCACAAAATTACGAATTGAATGGCTATCACCGTAACACCACACCCTATACTCGTGAGCTTGATATGATCTCTTTTCAAGACGTAACAGCATGTGGCACAGCAACGGCAGTATCGGTGCCTTGCATGTTTGCCAATATGAACCGAGACAACTTCGAACGCTCGCAAGCGGATAACCAAGATAATCTCCTTGATATCATGCAGCGTGCTAACATTTCTCAGCTATGGAAAGAGAACGATGGTGGTGATAAATCAGTGGCGAAAAATATTACTAAAATCGAGATAGATCGTTCCCGTAAAGATGAGATGTGTAACGGCTCTACCTGTTATGACATGGCATTGCTTGAAAACATTGATAAGGATATCGCAGATCTAAACGGTAATCGCATGATCACGCTTCATTTAATTGGTAGTCATGGCCCCACGTACTATCAACGTTACCCATCAAATAAAGCGATATTCCAGCCTGATTGCCCACGAGCTGATATTGAAAACTGCAGCCAAGAGCAAATCATCAACAGCTACGATAATACGATTTTATATACTGACTATGTGATCAGCCAAATGATCGAGAAACTACAACAACTGAATGAACAATATAATACTGCGCTAATTTATATCTCAGATCATGGCGAGTCTCTCGGTGAAAACGGCACTTATTTGCACGGTATTCCTTATCGTTTTGCCCCTGAATACCAAACCAAAGTACCGTTAATGGTGTGGATGTCGCCAAGTTTTCAACAAACGAAAAATATTGACTATACCTGTTTAAAACAAGCAGCTAGCAAAACGGGCACCTACTCTCACGATAATATCTTTCATTCCATGCTGGGCGTGATGGATATCAGTACCGAAGAGTATCAAGCAGAATTAGATATTTTCAGTCAATGCCGTGATAAATTTGCAACTGAAGTCGCGAAATATAACAATTAACCATCATCAATCTAACGAATAAAAGAAAAGAGAATAACTAACCTAACAATCTATTCTCTTTTCTCGTTACTTAGCGTGCTGATCAACCATCGAACTTAAATATAATGAAATTATTACTCATTGAAGATCACCAAGATATAGCCAATATCATCTTCGACTTTTTTGAAATTAAAAGTTATACCCTTGATTACGCTAACAATGGCATCCAAGGATACGAACTGGCAAAGCAACATCATTATGATTTGATCATACTTGATGTCATGCTGCCACGTATGGACGGCTACATGGTATGTCAACAATTACGTAAAGATGGCATTGATACTCCTATACTCATGCTTACCGCCCGAGATACTCGTGAAGATACATTAGAAGGTTTTGCAACGGGTGCTGATGAATACTTAATTAAGCCTTTTGATTTAGAGATCCTTGAAGCAAGGATTACCGCTTTAACCCGTCGCCGTAAAGGAAACACAGCGGCACAAATACTGCAATTTGGTGATTTATTCCTTGATCTCAAAACTCACATTGCCACCCGTGAAAACAGACAAATATCACTAAACCCTACTCTATTTACTATTTTGAAATTAATGCTGTTACGAGCACCAGATACCCTCACAAAACAAGAATTAATTAATACCTTATGGGGCGATGATGAACCTGAAAACAATGTACTACGTAGCCACATCTATCAATTAAGAGCTCAAATAGACAAAGGCTTTAATCATAGCTATATCAAAACCATCCCTAAAGTGGGCTACCAGCTCATCAAACAGATTAAAGAAGATAAGCAACAATGAAAAAACTACGCTCTGCACGCGAAGTAACGTTTTTCTATTTTGCTGTTGTCGCTATAGCCATGATCACCATCCACTTCGCTTTAGTTGAGTCAACAGTGGATGAGCTCGAATTATTAAATGCACAAAATGCCCTAGAACACAAAACTGAAGATATTATAAATAAGCTACAAAACTCACCTTCAGAATTACAGTACATAACTCGCACCAGCCAAAGTTATGTGGGTTTAGCCAATGTTCCTAAACACTTTGATATTGATAAAGATCTCCCCTATAACCAGGCGATCGAAGTATACCAACCCAATGGATACGCAACAGACTATTTTGTAATGAAACGTTTAATGACCAATAGTAACGGTCATCATACTGATCTCTACACTTTTTACTTTGATGAAATCTATGAGCTTAGTGAAGATCAGATCTTTAAAGAGAATATCGAGCAAGCCGTAATTTCAGTCATACTTTTAATTATCACCTTGACGATTATGCTGCTAATTTCACGCCGCCTAAACCATCCTTTATCGGTTCTCACCCATCAATTGCGACATCGCTCTGCCAATGATTTAAGCCCAATAGTCATCCCGCAAGGTGTTAAAACACAAGAGTTAACCATGCTTGTTGATAGTTTAAACCAGTACCAAGATCGTATTAAGCAATCCATCGAACGGGAGAGAGCATTTAATCGATATGCAAGTCATGAACTTCGCACACCACTCATGGTGATAAAGGGGTCAACCTCTTTATTAGCGCATTCTTTGGCCCCTGAGTTTATTGAAAAGCAACGGGATCGTTTATCTAGAGCCTGTGATGAAATGAATGACTTCGTTACAACGTTACTTTCTCTTACTCGTGAGGAAAATCTAGATGAGCTACAAAGCCGTGAGTTAACCAAAGACGAATTAGAAGAAATAGTACAAAGTCACTTACATTTGTTAAAGAATAAGCCCGTCGAATACCGTATTGAATTAAGCCACTCTATTGACATTAAAATTCCTAAAACCAGTTTAAAAATCCTAGTAGGAAATTTACTCAAAAACGCATTTTCTTGCACCGAGAAAGGTTCAGTCGTGATTAGTGTTACCCCATTACGTATATCGATTATTGATACTGGAATCGGATTAGAGAAAAAGCCAAGAGGTGTGGAAGGATATGGATTGGGATTACTCATATCCCGTGATATATGCCATAAATACGGTTATGAATTCGAGCTTCTGAACAACCCATACGGTGGTTGTACCGCTCAAATAAGCATTCAGCCTACTCAGTAGTTTCACAGTATCAACAATAAAAAGGCAGCCACTGTATTCGACAGCGCTGCCTTTATCTTATTCATAGGATTGTTGCTTTATTCCAACTCAAGTTGCATCAGTAACAAATCTTCGCCATCAATAACCTGTGTGCGATTACTCTGGCAATGGCTGCAAATAATACTGCGCTCGTTATGCGTGGTTTCTTGCCCACACTCAAAACACGATAATACTAAGGGTTGGATCTGCATTTCAAATATTGCTTCATGACAAACCCCTTCTAACTTAAAGGTTTGAAAGGCTGTTTCTAATAACGCTGGTTCAACACCGCTTAAAATACCGACTTTTATTGCAACACGAGTCACTTTGGTCGCGTCATTATCTTCGGCATGTTGTTCGCATTGTTCAATTAAAGCGCCAACAATGGAATATTCATGCATTAACAAATCCTCGGAAGTAACTCACCTTGTGGTAAATCAAGGTAACGACGGCTACCCCATCCGCTAGTTAGGATTACACGACCTGCATAATCATCACTGACTTCACCAATAATGGCAGCATCACCACACGCAGCAAATGCGCTTAATACTTCTAATGCTTTTTCTGCTTGTTCTTGTGGTAGTGCGATAATAAATGTTCCTTCGTTTGCAAGATCAAACGGTTCAAAACCGTATAACTCACAAAGCCCACGTACTTCTTCACTTACAGGCACATCATCTTCAACCACATTGATACCAATGTCAGACGCTTGAGCCCATTCGTTAAGTACTGCAGATAAACCACCACGTGTAGCATCACGCATTGCATGAATATCAAGATCTGCGGCAATTAACGCCTCAACCGCTGGCCATAAGGTATTACAATCACTAATAAGTTCAGATTCTAGCGTTAGCCCTTCACGTGCCATTAAAATAGCGGCGCCATGACGACCAATATCACGAGAAACAATGATTGCATCACCTTGTTTTAGATTACGTACCGAAATGCCCGATTTAGTAATAGTGCCAACACCTGTGGTATTGATGAACAAACCATCCGCACACCCTTTAGGCACAACTTTAGTATCGCCGCACACGATTTTAGCGCCAGAAATACTGAGCTCATTTGCCATGCTATCAACAATGGTCTTTAGATTAGCAACATCAAAGCCTTCTTCGATGATCACACTGCAACTCAAATACTGAGGTTTTGCGCCCATCATCGCAAGGTCGTTCACCGTACCTGCAATGGCTAATTTACCGATATTGCCACCAGCAAAAAACAATGGCGAAACCGTAAAGGAATCGGTAGTAAAAGCCGTGTTACCTTCCAGTGTTAAAACCGCAGCATCTTCTTCATTACGAAGGATATCGTTATCAAACGCTTTAAAGAATAAGCCTTTGATCAGCTTATTCATTTCCTGACCACCGCCACCATGACTTAATTGAATCGACTTGGTTGTAGATAAGGTTGTTAAATCAATATCAGTCATTATTAAACGCCTCGGTAACGGAAATAAGCATTACATGCACCTTCAGAGCTCACCATACAGCTACCTAATGGTGTTTGCGGTGTACAACCACGTCCAAAGACTTTGCAATCTTGAGGTTTCGCTAAGCCGCGAAGAATATCACCACATTGACATGCTTTATGATCATCAATCGGTGTCATGGGTAAGCAATCCGCAAAACGTATTTCAGCATCACGGTGTTGATAAGCAGCATTTAATTTCAACGCAGAATTAGCAATAGGTCCTAAACCACGCCAGCGAAAACTATCGCGCACATCAAAACAACGTTTTACGGCTTGTTGAGCAACCGTATTACCCTCTTCTGTTACTGCACGCGTATATTGCACGTCGAGTTCAGGTTCACCCGCGATTTTTTGTTTAGTGATACGTAGAATAGATTCCATCACATCAACAGGTTCAAAACCTGCAACGACTACGGGAGTATTGTATTTCTCAACCAACGGACGATAAATCTTCGCCCCTTCAATCACACTCACATGTGACGGGCCAATAAACGCATTCACTTTTACCGCTGGATCAGCCATTACCGCATCAACAGCAGGCGGCACTAAAACATGGTTAATGTGAAAGTAGAGATTATTGATTTGGCGTTGCTCTGCAAGCTCAACTAAAACGGCGGTCATAGGCGTTGAGGTTTCAAAACCAATGGCAAAGAAAACCACCTCTTTATCCGGGTTTTCTGTCGCAATGGTTAAGCAATCAAGCGGATCGTAAATAGGTCGAATATCACAACCCTTAGCACGATATTGCGCCAAACTACCTTTTGAGCCCGGAACGCGGATCATATCGCCAAGGGTAACTAAAATAACATTGGGTTGGCATGCCAGTGCAGCGGCATGATCAATACGTTCTTTGGGCATAACGCAAACAGGACAACCAGGGCCATGAATAAAATCAATATTCTCAGGTAGTAACTGCTTTAAACCATACTTCATGATGGTATGTGTATGGCCGCCGCACACTTCCATCACTTTTAAAGGCTCAGGTAATTGTGGCGCTATGGCTTTTATCTGCTCGGCTAAACTCAGTACAGTATCAGCATCACGAAAGCCTTGATATAACTGTTTTAAGTCAAAACTCATAATGCTAATGGCCCTGCTTCAGCTAACAGTAAACGGTACATTTCTAAACTTTCTTGGGCATCTTTATCATCAATTTTGCTCATCACAAAACCAATATGGATTAATACATAATCCCCTAACGCCAAGGGCTCAGTTAATAAATGACAGCTTACTGTTCGCTTAACTCCCATGGTATCAACCGTGACACTATTTTCTTCAGGATGTAACTCAACCACCTGTGAAGGAATAGATAAACACATGATAATTATCCTTCAATCAGATTGTTGTTAATCCATGATACAAGTGGTTGGAAGCTTTCAGGATCTTTGGTTGATAATGAAATAACTTCAACATTAGGATTAAGTTTTTTAAGTTGCGCTTTTGCTTCTTCAATACTGAAATCAAAATACGGCAATAAATCACACTTAGTAATAAGAACGACATCAGCGCGGCGGAACATCACTGGGTATTTTTCAATTTTATCATCGCCTTCTGGTACTGAGACCAATACGATATTTTTATGCGTGCCCACATCGTAACTCGCAGGGCAAACAAGATTACCGACGTTTTCAACGAAACAAATATCAAGATCATCTAATTCAATATGATGAAGCGCGGAATGCACCATGAACGCATCAAGATGGCAGGCCGAACCCGTTTGAATTTGGTAGGCATTAATCCCTTGCGCTTTTAATCGATCAGCATCGCGTGATGTTTCTAAGTCACCTTCAACAACGGCATATTTCAGCGGCGTATACTGATGTAGATGTTCTAATAAGGTCGTTTTACCGCTACCAGGGCTACTCATTAAATTAAATGCAGTCACATTCTTAGCATTAAAATGCGCACGATTGTGTGCCGCTTCTACATCATTTTTATCTAGTATTTTGTGAATTACCGATAAGGTTTTTTTATCATTAAGCTGAGGGTTTGCTTGTAATTGGTGATGATGGTGATGATCACCACCAGCGAGTGAACAACCGCAATCTTGACACATAGGAGCTCCAACCGACATCAGTTTACCGACTCAACGAGATAAAGAGGTAAACCTTAACAGACTAAAAGGTATAAAGTGGTCATTTAATATGCAATAACCAAAAATTTAGTCTCAATTATCTATGCTATAAAAGAATATTGCAATTGTATGACGATTTATTTGCGTAGAACTATGATTTACGATATTAGTAATAAAAGTTAATACGCAGGCAATGCGAACAATTGTCAGACTATATTCAGGCTTACTGACTATCATCTGACAATACAAATTGAAACGCATCGTATATTAGCGATATCAACATAATTAAAGAGAAAGTCATATGCATACTAAAGCATCAAGCTTAAAATCAAAGCTACTAAAAGCAGCTGTTCCTCTAGCACTTGCATGCGTATTTACCGCAGCTCCTGCTATGGCTAAAGAGGCTACCGTTGTTCCAGCTGCTGCTCCTCAGATTACAGCTCAACAGCAAAATATCGCTAACCGTATTGGTGTGATTCAACAAGAGCTTGCGGGTATCCGTCATCAGACTCTTCAATCTCACCCTGAATTGGTGAAAGAGCTAAAAGCTTACGAAACAGCTTTTAATAACAAAGTAAAAGAAAAAGGTTACAACCCAGAGAAGCTAATCAAACGCGCTCAAGAAATTCAACTTGAAGCACGTAAAGACGATTTATCTAATGCGAAGCGTACTGAGCTTATCAAAGAGTTTACTAACATTCGTATGGAATTAGCGAAACAGCAGCAATCTATCCTGTCTGATCCTGCAATTAGCAAGCAAGACAAACAAGTACAAAAAGATGTACTTACAGCTATGAAAAAGCAAGATCCTAAAGCAGAGAAACTGCTTACTGAACTAGATAGCTTAGTGAAACAATTCAAAAAAAGTTAATTCCTTTTATTAACTTTTAGAAAAAAGGATAGCACTATCGCTATCCTTTTTTATAAACAAAATTTGCTATCAGCACTACTCGGCGTCAATCACTTCAAAAAAAAGAGCAGCCATGTTAGCTACTCTTTCTTCTTAACTTAATGTTTCACCAAATGGCTAAGCTTATAAACACATTGGCTTATTTTCGCTTAGCATCCTCATGCCTTTAATAATTTTAAATAGCCAATAAAGTACAGCAACGATAGCAATGGCAGCGCCAACAAATGGTAGAACATTTAACACACTATTCATTACATCGTGAAGCATTGAACCTTGCACCCAATAATCAGCACCGGCAACCATACCCGTTGTTGTTGCCGCTGTTACACCCAATACCACAAAAAATGTAAAGAATAAAAAGAAGCTACGGATAATGGAGTAATAGTGGCTATATGTAAGCTCGTCAGTACCTTTGTTTAATTGGTACCCTGCATAAATGATTGCCACAATACCAGAGGTAAGCAGTGTAAACGGAGTAAGAAAGCTTGCTATATACGCAAACCAAACGCCTTTTTTATTATCCTGTGTCATAACGTTAATCCATATCTGCAATAAAGGTAATGATTTAGCTCTAATTATCACAGGTATTTCAGCGACTTCAAGTTTCGCTGCAAATTAGAATGATCAGGATCAAAACAGGCTGTTTACACTTCGCTAAAGTCTGCTATAACACCCTAAACAAACAAATGCCTGTACATTTCAGCACAGGCATTTATAAGAGAATAGTTTGAAATACTATAGCTTTTCTTCGGCTGACTCGATCTCACTCCCGTCTTTAACACGACGGTGACCTTCTTGTAGATGAACAAAATCTACTAAATCATCGCCACTGACTTGGAATGCCTGGCCAAACCCTTTAACAAATAAACCTTGAGTCGGTGCTAAGCGGAACAATGAAAAATCTTCTAACCCACTTAAGCCTTCTACAATTTCACCAAAACGCGTTTGCAGTGCAGCAATTCCTTGATGCCAACGATCTGATTTTCGTTCAATCACACTCACATCAGCTTCAAACGTTAGACGCTTGCGGGCGTAAAGCACTTTAGATGCAGATTCGTCTTCAATCATCATTAAAGAGACTTGCGGGTTTTCAAGTAGATTTCTGGCATGTTTAGCAATTTGGCTAATTAATACGTAATAACCATCATCAAGCAAAGCGAACGGTGCATAGCTCACATTGGGTTTACCGTTCGCATCTACCGTTGCTAATTGTAGCGTTTGGCATGCTTCGCGGAATTCTTTAATCTCAGGACCAAGGCGATTTTGCAAACGTTCCTGTTTTACTTCACTCATGATATTTCTTCCTCAATTTGACTAGCTTTTCTTTGGCCTAGTTCTTCGACTAGATTTATTTAATTTGTTTTAACAACTTAAATTTCTCAATTTGCTCTGGGAACAAGTTACGATGTTTATCTCTACCTAAATAGACTTTAAATACACACTCGCCTGTTACGGCAAAAAAACCGATGAAGTAACTTTCCTTCCCCATAAAAGGTTTACTGACGAGCGCAACGTCCGAGACATGATCTAAACGTAAGTGACCATGTAACTCGCCCTCTTTACCCATTAGATTATAATATCCACGCGCTTCTTTGCCTTTTGGGAACGCCGCTTTTACTTCAAAGATAGAGCCCATTGAATGCACAATCGTAGTAACAGGTCCCCATTCAGGTAACGACTCTACGATTGTTTTCGCTAAATGGCCGGGCAATAAACACACCATTTCATCAGGGTAAGACATGACAACCTCACCTTCTGTTACGGCTAATTGCTCTGCGATTGAAACAGCATGAAGTTTTGGGTTATCAGTTAATAAATCAGCGACTTTCAATTTCAATTCTTCACGAGTGTATTGCTCAAACACCTTGGTTTTCCTTCTCTTTAGATATTTTTCTATACAACCAGCTTCCATAGAAAAAAAACTATTTATTGCGTCCATAAATTCTATGCATTTTTACTTTAGCCTTTGTTACTTAAACGTTCTCAATTGAGCAAGTCTAAGTCTTACATCATCGGCTAACTGTGCTCATGATATTAACGATCAAATAATATTGCAAATGATAATTGATATTATTCGTATTTCATGGATAATGATGTTTATACTGGTTATAAACATTAGTGTTACATCTGAAAAACAACTCTAATCTATTGAATAAACGGAATTATATTAAGAAATACACCATGCAAAAAACCGCAATTAAACATTTAGTTCACATTCCTTCATCTGTTCAATAAGGCGTACATTGTGAATATAAAACGTTATCTCATTGCTGGCTGTGCCTCTATTCTCTTCCACAGTCTTATTGTGTCAGCAATGCCAGAGAAGAAGATCATTACAGTCCCTCTTGAAAAGTCGACGAGTGTGGCTGTCAATTTAGTATCACTACCTAATATAAAACCAGAAACCATCATTGCACCTGCTACGGCTCAGCCTTCAGCAATCGTGACTCCTCAACCGGTTGTTAAAAACACACCTGCACCAAAAACAACAATGAAAAAGTTGGTCAAAAAATCACAACCTGAAAAGAAAAAGAAAACAGTTAAAGCTCCGGTTCAACCCACGAAGAAAGCCCCAAAGAAAATAGAAAAGAAGCCAGTAGTAACGAAAAATATTCAGAAAAAAGTTGAGAAAAAAACAGCGACTAAAAACGTAACAAATGCCCAACGAAAAACTGAGAAATTTGAACTTAAACCAACAAATTCTAGCCAGCCTGTGTCATCACAACTGGCATTAAATAAGACAACTAAAGCTAAAAAAACAACCGTTGGAGCACATTCACCTCAATTGGTCTCAAAACCCACGTTTGCCACGAAACCTTCCGCTGTGAAGTATCCACAATTAGCAAAACGTCGTGGTATTGAAGGCACAGTCTTAGTTGAAGTACTGATTGCAAAAGATGGTCATCAAGTTAAACAAAAACTGGTTAAATCATCTGGTGCCAATGTACTTGATGATGCGGCACTTAAAGCGATTAAAAAGTGGCGCTTCTCACCCCATATTGTTGACGGCATTGCTATTGCACACCGTGTTCAAATTCCCGTTCGTTTCAAATTGGATTAAATCATGCCTTTTATTGATAACCTCAACCAGCAACTTGGCCTAATGGCGTGGCCTCTTATTATTTGTTCTGTGCTCACTGTTATGATTTTAACTGAGCGTCTTATTCAAGTTTTGTTATGTACCGGTGTAGGCAAAACAAAAGTTACAGCACTCCTTGCTCAACAAAACCGTCACGACGAACACGCACTAGATAATTTAACCGAGGAGCTAAAACAGCAACGCCCTTTGCTTTATAAAGGAATTGCGATGTTAATTGCGCATCGCCATTTCACTAAACCATTACGTGAAGATGCTGCCGCTATTTGGTTAATACAAAAACGCACTGAATTACGTTCAGGTTTACGCTTATTAAGTCTGATTGGTGTTATTAGTCCGTTACTTGGTTTACTCGGTACAGTGCTTGGCTTAATTGATATGTTTACCGGTATTTCCCATTCAACAGGCTCTGTGACTCCCAGCGATCTTGCTGACGGTCTTGGTCTTGCTATGCGAACAACAGCTGCTGGTTTGATCATCGCACTTCCTGCCATTACTGGTGCACAACTACTTGGGCTATGGGCTGATAATGTTACGGCTAAACTAGAACACAGTTTAAACCGTTGTAATCTTTGGCTTGAAGGAATGAATGTTGACGCTGAAAACGGGAAAACATCAGCCTGTGATACCTGCGAACAAAACCCTGCCGTTAATGGGACTGCATCATGATCAAAGCCAACAGTAGCGTTTTCCAAACTGAGGAAATGAATCCAGACCTGACTCCATTACTGGATATTATTTTTATTGTCATGGTGTTTTTACTGTTAACAGCCACAGTGAAAATTAAAGCCCTCGATGTCGATTTACCACAAACAGCAACCAAAACATTACAGACAACCCAAGCCGATCCTATTGCTATTAATTTAGTATCAGAAGCACCTTATTGGGCACTGCAAGGTAAAAAAATCAATCAATGGGATGACTTCAAAACAGCCTTGTTACAAGAAGTGAAAACTAACCCAACGAAACCTGTTGTGATTGGTGCAGATAAAGCAGCCTCTGTTGAACAAATGCTCAAATTACTCGCCTTCTTGCAAGAAAATAATATCAAAGCGACTCAGCTACTTATGGAAGAATCAAACAATGCATAAACTCTCTCTATTAAAAACCTCTTTATTGACGCTGGTGTTAGGACTTAGTAGCTACGCGCAAGCAAGTACGGACTCAGCAACTGAGAAAAATAAAATCATCAGTGCTGGTGCTTCAGTTACTCAAATCATTAACGCCTTAGATGCTACTGATCAAGTCGTCGCCGTTGATCTAACAAGTAAAGGATTAGTGGATAAATCAACTCCTAAAGTGGGTTATCACCGCCAGCTTTCAGCTGAGAACTTAATGTCTTTATCCCCGACTCACCTTGTTGGTTCTAATGAAATGGGGCCACAAAGTACACTTAACCTACTTGAGCAATCAGGTGTTGAAGTTGATATTGTTAACTCAGGGGAAACCGTCAAAGATTTGCTTACACGTATTGATCAGATTGCTAAACTCACTGATCATCAAGATCGTGCTGAAAAGCTAAAACAAAAGCTTAATGTTCAGCTAGATAAAATTAATACTGCAACTGCCAATATTAAGACTCCTAAAAAAGTCTTGTTCTTAATGATCCATGATGGTCGCCCAATTAACATTGCAGGAAGTAATACTACTGCAGATAGCATCATTACACTTGCTGGTGCTAAAAACCCTGCTGCAACATCAATCAGTAACTACAAGCCTATATCTGGTGAAGCAATTGTTACCATGCAACCAGATATTATTTTGTTGAGCACACGTACAGCTAGCAAGATCAAAAACATGCAAGATCTAATTGCCCAAATGCCATTAATTGCCGCAACACCGGCTGCAACAAATAATGCATTACTCACAATAAAAAGTACTGCGCTCATTGGTGGTTTAGGACTCGAGAGTGTTAATGAAGCTTTAAAGCTTAATCAGGCTATTTATCCTTAAATTACGCCTCTATCTTCCCTATTTATTCGTGCGTAAGGTTGTTGTTACATGTATGCAAAACGCTTCTCAGCCCATCATATTTATATAATAAGTATCGCCTTACTTATTTTTACAGGGCTTTCTTCTATTGTTATAGGTCCTATGGCGATCAGTTATAAACAAAGTTTGTTAGCACTATTACCCGGTGATCATGAACTTGCTAAACATGTCAGCCTAGTGATCCATCAAATTCGTTTACCACGTACGCTTCTCTGTTTTGCTATCGGTGCAATTTTAGCTGTATGTGGCGCTGTACTACAGGGACTGTTTCGCAACCCGCTTGCAGATCCTGGGATCATCGGAATCACGGGCGGTGCAGGCTTAGGTGCTGCATTGGCCATTGTCTTATTTGCCCCTCTCACCGCATCATTCCCTCAGCTTTTAAACTTCGCTATTGTGCCTATTTTTGCCTTTATTGGCGGCGCAATCAGCACCGTTTTAGTTTATCGCTTAGGCACAGATAAAAACGGCACATCGGTGATGATCATGCTACTCGCTGGTGTCGCGATAACCGCAATTTCAGGCGCAGGGCTTGGGTTACTCAATTATGTTGCCGACGATCAAGCCTTACGTGATTTATCATTGTGGTCAATGGGTTCACTGGCTGGTGCAACATGGACAGGCATTATTCTCGCCTATTGCACATTCGGGTTACTCTTTACCTATTTTTATCGTCATACCAGTAATTTAAACGCGTTGTTATTAGGCGAAGCTGAAGCTCGACATATGGGGGTTAACACCCAAAAACTAAAACGTAATTTAATTATTACATGTGCTGCGGGAGTGGGTATGACTGTTGCCGTTTGTGGCCCGATTGGCTTTATTGGCTTGGTTATTCCTCATGTGGGGAGAATGCTAACAGGTCCAAATCATAAAACCTTATTGCCAATTTCGGCTTTACTTGGCGGATTAATCCTCTTGGTTGCCGATATGATTGCTCGAAGCGCATTCTCGCCTCAAGAACTGCCGGTTGGGATCATCACCGCCATGTTAGGCGCGCCTTTCTTTATCTATTTATTAGTTAATCAAAAGAGTCAGATGTCATGACGTTAAATCATTCAGCAAAGGTCGATTTTACAGCAAGTAGCGACAAAGTCTGTGTTATTCAGGCTCGCGACTTATCATTACAATTCGGTGATAAAGTCCTGCTAAATCATCTTGATATTGATATTCACGCAGGAGAAGTCACCGCATTACTTGGGCCAAACGGTGCAGGTAAAAGTACCCTGTTAAAAGTATTATGTGGTGAGATTACGCCAAAATCAGGCACGGTTTCTTTCTTTGATCAACCGCTTAATAATTGGGCTCGGGAAGAATTGGCATGTCACTTAGGTGTCCTTCCACAACATAGCGCATTATCGTTTGCCTTTACCGCGAAAGAAGTTGTCGAGCTAGGCGCAATTCCATTGCAGCTCACTTCGCCTGAACTGAAAGATGCAACAGCATCAAGCATGCAATACGTTGATATTAACAATTTAGCTAAACGTCTCTACCCCACCTTATCGGGGGGTGAAAAACAGCGTGTACACCTTGCCCGGGTTTTAACACAACTCAGTAAAGCCGGTGATAAATGTATCTTGATGTTAGATGAACCCACCTCAGCACTCGATCTCGCCCACCAGCACCACACCTTACAAATTGCCCAAAATATGGCTATACAAGGCGCCGCTGTAATTGTGGTATTGCACGATTTAAACCTTGCAGCCCAATACACTGATCGGATGATTTTCCTTAATGAAGGAGAAATAAAAGCCGACGGCACGCCAACACAAGTTCTTACTCCTGAAGTAATAGATACCTTATATGGTTGGCCTGTCAGTGTTCATACTCATCCAAGTGGTGATTTTCCTTATCTTTTATCAGCCAATCATTCTGTTTTTTAACGTTTTATCTATTAATGACTAGATATACACAATAAATTGAAGCTATTAGCATGACAAACATCGAGTTTTTACGGTTAATGATCAATTAATTCAATCAAGTTGAATAGAAAGATTGCACAACGCAAAACACACAGTAAAATGTGATCGCAAGCGATTACATGTGTAATTAGTGTAAAAATAGTTTCTATCTTCTAATGCCGCATTTTACTGCGGCTTTAGTTGTTTATGATCCATGATAATTGCAACACCCTATAATTCGGTATCAAATTGAATAATTAAGTAGCTAATAACTAAAGGATCTTCATCTCTGCGAGTGAACTCGTAAGCCATAGACTACGTAATTAATCAATTTGGTATCAAAAACCTTTGTCAGATCCTAATCTGACCATGATAAGAAGAATAAATATGGCAACCATTAAAGACGTTGCACGTATGGCAGGTGTATCAACTACTACAGTGTCGCACGTGATTAATAAAACACGCTTTGTTGCAGAAGCAACGCAACAAAAAGTTTTGGCTGCAGTAGATGAACTTAACTACGCCCCAAGTGCAGTAGCGCGAAGCTTAAAATGTAATACAACACGTACTATCGGCATGTTAGTCACTAAATCGACTAACCCATTTTTTGCCGAAGTTGTGCATGGTGTTGAAGAATATTGTTATGGTGCAGGCTACACACTGATCTTATGTAACACCGAAGGTAACTTAGAAAAACAACGTGATTACTTGCGTATGCTTTCTGAAAAGCGTGTTGATGGCCTATTGGTTATGTGCAGCGATCTGGATCAAATGCTGCTCGATTTACTTGAGCGTAAAAATGATCTTCCTATGGTTATCATGGACTGGGGCCCAGAAAGCCCACATACTGATAATATTCTAGATAACGCTGAAAACGGCGGTTATATTGCGACTAAGCACCTTATTGAAAATGGTCATAAGAAAATTGGCTGTTTATCTGGACAAGTTGATAAGTCTACTTGTCAAGAGCGCCTAAAGGGCTTCCGTAAAGCGATGAAAGAAGCAGATCTCACTGTTAATGCTAATTGGCTACTTGACGGTGACTTTGAGTGTGAGTCAGCCGTTGAAGCTGCTCATAAGTTTATCGCAATGGAAGATCGCCCTACTGCTATCTTCTGCTTTAACGACATTATGGCTATGGCTCTGATCAGTACCTTTGAACAGGCAGGTCTGCGTGTTCCTGGTGATATCTCAATCATTGGCTACGATAACATTGACCTTGCGCCCTACTTTGCGCCACCGCTAACAACTATCCACCAGCCTAAACGTCGTTTAGGTAAAAAGGCCATCGAAATCTTGCTAGAGCGTGTGAAAGACAAGAATCATGAGCGTCAAACCTTTGAAATGACGCCTAAACTTGTTGAGAGAAAATCGGTTAAAGATCTCAACTAATAAAATTTATCTTTCTATGTTAAGGAAAAGCCGATAAGTTAACCTTGTTGGCTTTTTTTTTACTTATAAAAAACAATCATGAGTATTTATAATTATAAAGCTTATTAAAATAAGCTAAGAACAAATACCTGAACCAATATCACATTTTTGAGAGCTTAGATTTAATATTAAAAGTATTATTTAATATAACTTTATATAGTCACGAACTGGCAAATTAATTGAAAGATTAAGACGCAAAACCACCGGCCTAAAAATTATGTTAATAATTCAAGGTAGCGGGGTTACCGAAGGATTATTATTGAACCGACAATATTATGACACAAACTTAACAATATATTGACAGTATCAATGTGTAGATTAATTAATCTATTTCCTCGCTCTTAATGTTTAGGTGACACTCATATTTTTTCACCGAGTAGAAGCATGGATAAACCAATATTAAAAGATTCATTAAAATTATTTGACCATTTTGGTTCAATAAAATCACGGTCGATGTTTGGCGGTTTTGGCATTTTTTCTGGTGATACAATGTTTGCATTAGTTGTGAACGATAAACTTCACTTACGTGCAAATGCTGAAACTGAAAAGGAATTCAAACAAGCTGGCTTGGAACCCTATGTTTATAAAAAACGTGGCTTCCCTGTTGTAACCAAGCACTATGCAATACCCGACCAATGGTGGGATGAACCCACAAAGATTGTAGCTCAAGGTAGGTATTCACTGGATGCAGCAGAAAAAGACAAGCAAGAAAAGGAGAGTTGCGTACCTGACCGAATTAAAGATTTACCTAATCTACGATTATCAAATGAAAGAATGCTTAAAAAAGCAGGCATAAACACTATTGAACAACTTCTAGCAGTGGGCTCTCTTGGCGCATATAAAGCACTTCAAGAATCACAAACAAGTCCATTGAGTATTGAATTGCTTTGGGCATTGGAAGGCGCAATTAGCGGTCAACATTGGTCAGTTATTCCTGAGCAACGTCGAAATGAACTATTATCTGCCTTATCTTAAAAATATAAGTTGTCTTAAATATAAAATACTTAGGAATAAAAGAGCCCCCATTCTTTTATTTCTAAGTATACCTTTCAAAAATAATTTCCGTATTATCCTTATCTTCCTTTATAAAATTCAATATTTATTTGGTTTAATTGCATAATAACAAACTTTTGCCATTAAATTAATTCCCTCCGTTTTGCACTCCTTGATTTATATAAATGATAATTATCTTTATTTATATTCCATGCCTAATTATTTGCTAATACGACCAATAACCCATCTTCTCACTAATAAATAACGTGGCGCTTTAAACTGTCTTATCTCCTGCTGATTTTTTCACCAACCAATTGAAGAAAAAGAAATATTTATCATTAAATGAAATACAATGTCTGTTGTTAAGGTCTACATGTTTACTACTGCTACTGACTAAGATCGTATAAGCCCTATGTTTAGGGTGTTTTTTAAGGAATAACATGCGCATTTCGATCAAAAAAATTGACTCTTTATGGGTAAAGCCTTTGCTATGGCTTCAAGCTCGCCACTATGGTCAAGTATTAAACCCTGCAAAGCTATGGGGACGTAAACCTGTTTTATTTTGGTTAGTCGCAGTTTTTTTTGGTTTTCTCGACCGTAAGAAGTCACCGATTCAAGATGTCATGCGATCTTTGGTCTGTGTGCGTGTTTCACAATTAAACGATTGTGCCTTTTGTGTTGATGCCAATGGTATGAAGCTCGCCGAACGTTGTGATTCAGAAGATAAAATTAAAGCACTCGCCAACTGGCAACACTCTACGCTGTTTACAGATCAAGAACGCGCTGTGTTGGCCTACACTGAAGCGATGACAATAACAGGCAAACGAGTGACAGATGAAATGCTTGTCGCGCTACAAGAATGGTATAGCAGTGATGATATTATTGAACTCACTGCTTTAGTTAGCTTTCAGAACTTGTCGGCGAAATTTAACACTGCGCTCGATGTGCCAGCACAAGGCTTTTGTTCTCTTCCTATTACGCCTAACGATATTGCTCAAGATAACGTGCAAGCATCAGATAAAAACATAACGAAAAAGGATCAGGCAAATGAATAAGAAAAAAACGCTATTACTGCTGGTCATTGTCAGCCTTATTGCGTTATGGCTACATTTTGATCTAGGCCAATACCTTACCCTTGAGTTCATCAAACAAGAACAATTAGCCCTACAAGCAAAGATTGAAAGTCAACTTTTCACTGCTTACTTGTTTTTCTTTGTACTCTATATTGCCGTGACAGCCCTTTCCTTACCCGGCGCTGCCATTTTAACGTTGCTCGGAGCGGCATTATTTGGTTTTTGGCCTAGCCTTATTATTATTTCTTTTGCCAGCACAATAGGTGCAACATTGGCTTTTCTATCAAGCCGCTATATTTTGCAAGACTGGATACAACAGCGGTTTGGACAACGCCTCGCGACCATTAATCAAGGGATTGAAAACGAAGGCGCATTTTATCTATTAACGCTGCGTTTAATCCCTGTAGTGCCGTTTTTTCTGATCAACTTACTAATGGGTTTAACCCCGATTAAAACTCGTACCTTCTTCTTTGTCAGTCAGCTTGGGATGCTGGCTGGAACTGCTATTTATGTGAATGCTGGTACTCAACTGAGTAACATTAATAGTTTGAGCGAAATCATCTCATTTCCTGTATTGATATCTCTTGTATTACTCGGGATCTTCCCACTGCTCGCAAAAACAATTATTTATTACATCAAAAGCCAAAAGGTTTATAGCGGTTGGCAAAAACCTACAGTATTTGATCAAAACCTAGTGGTAATTGGTGCTGGTGCTGGCGGTTTAGTCAGCTCCTATATCGCGGCAGCCGTAAAAGCGGAAGTCACATTAATTGAGCGTCATAAAATGGGCGGCGATTGCTTAAACACAGGTTGTGTGCCATCTAAAGCCTTAATCCGTGTCGCTCATAGCGCTTATGAGCTGCAACAAGCAAAACAATTTGGTATTGAAGCTAAAATTGAAAAAATCGACTTTAAAGCCGTTATGACTCGTGTTCACAACGTTATCAAAGATATCGAACCGCATGATTCTATTGAACGTTACAGCAAGCTTGGTGTGAATTGTATCCAAGGTGACGCGACGATTTTGTCGCCTTGGGAAGTAGAAGTTAACGGCAAAGTGATCACCACACGTAATATCATTATCGCAACAGGGGCTTCCCCATTGTTGCCCAATATTTCAGGCTTAAACACAGTCAATCCATTAACGTCCGATAACCTATGGCAACTAGATACTTTACCTAAAAAGTTATTGATTTTGGGTGGTGGTCCTATTGGTTGTGAATTAGCTCAAGCGTTTAATCGTCTTGGCGCATCTGTCATCTTAGTTGAAATGGCAGATCAGCTACTTAATCGTGAAGATAAAGATGCAGCCGATTTAATCTATCAAAAGCTAACTCATGAAGGTGTTAGAGTACTTCTTAAACACAAAGCCGTTAGTTTTGTAGAGAAAGGATCTGCGCAATATCACCACGTTAAGCTTGATGATCTTACGACAGAGCAAACGGTCGACGTTGAATTTGATCAGGTTATTGTGGCGCTAGGTCGTGTTGCTAATACCAAAGGTTTTGGTTTGGAGCAGCTAAAATTAGCAACAAATCCACAAGGGACTATCAAAGTTAACCACTACCTACAAACACAATATCCTAATATATACGCTGTGGGTGATGTGGCAGGCCCTTTCCAATTAACTCATGCTGCAGCGCATCAAGCATGGTATGCCTCAGTAAATAGTTTGTTTGGTACATTCAAAAAGTTTAAAGCTGATTACTCGGTATTACCTGCCGTTACCTATACTGCGCCAGAGTTAGCTCGAGTTGGTCTCAATGAAAAAGAGGCTATTTCACAAAATATCGATTATCGAACATATACTTACCCTATATCCGATTTAGATCGAGCGATTGCCGACAATGCTGCCGAAGGTTTCGTTAAAGTTCTAACCCCGCCCAATAGCGATAAGATTTTAGGGGTCACAATTGTCGGCCATCATGGCGGTGAACTACTGGCGGAATTTACCTTAGCAATGCGCTATAAACTGGGATTGAATAAGATTTTATCGACGATTCACCCTTATCCCACCATGAGTGAAGCCACTAAATATACGGCTGGTGTATGGAAACAGGCCAATGCCCCACAAAAGTTATTGGCAATGGTTAAACGTTATCATCAATGGATGCGTAAATAGGTCATTCGATACAAGGAATTAAAAAGGACGAAACTCTGATGATGAAAAAAAATGTACTAAAAGCCTTGTCGAAAGGCATCGCGTTATCGTTAACAATTTCTAGCTTCGCTTACGCTGAAGAAACGAAAGCACCTGCAAATGAAAGTCAAAGCTGGCAACAAATTGAACAAAAAGCCAAAGGTCAAACGGTCTACTTCAATGCGTGGGGTGGCAGTCAAGAAATCAACGACTATTTAAAATGGGCCGATAAACAATTACAAAAAAGTTACGGTGTAACTCTAAAGCAAGTCAAAGTCACCGATATCGCTGAAACGACCCAGCGCCTACTGGCAGAAAAAACAGCGGGGAAAAACACCAACGGTGGGGTTGATTTAGTTTGGATCAATGGTGAAAACTTTCGTTCAATGAAGCAACATCACCTCTTGTACGGCCCTTTTACTCAACAGTTACCCAATTGGAAGTATGTTGATACTAAGCTACCTATTGATCAAGATTTCAGCGAACCAACAGAAGGCTATGAAGCGCCTTGGGGCGTTGGTCAACTCGTCTTTATTTACGATACCAGTGTGCTTAAACAACCACCTCAAAGCTTTAAAGAGCTATTAGCATTAGCGCAAAAGAATCCTGGTAAGATCAGCTACCCTCGCCCACCAGAGTTTCATGGTAGCAGCTTTTTAAAAGCAGCATTGCTAGAGCTCACTGACGATAAAAAAGCACTCTATCAGCCGTTATCATTACCCGCAGAAAAAACGCTATTTGATAACGTGACAGCACCGCTTTGGCACTATTTAGATCAGCTCCATAAAGTGGCATGGCGTGGTGGTAAACAGTTCCCAGCGGGCACTGCAGAAACCGTACAACTGCTTGACGATCAGCAATTATTATTAGCTATCACTTTTAATCCTAACGCTGCCTCAGCTGCAATTGAGAACGGTAATTTAACTGAAAATGCGAAAACCTATGCCTTTAAGCAAGGGGCATTAACCAATATTCACTTTTTAGCGATACCATGGAATGCATCAGCAAAAGAAGGGGCACTGGTTGCGATAAACTTTTTAATGAGCCCAGAAGCACAAGCGCGTAAATCAGACACCAAGATTTGGGGCGATCCAACAGTGCTAAAAGCCCAAGCCTTTAGCCAATTAGCTGAACCTTATAAGAGCCAATCTTTTGAGCTTTATCCATCTATTGCCGAACCCAACCCTACATGGCTAATGGCTATTGAGCATGAATGGCAAAAGCGTTACGGACACTAAACTTTGTTATGTTGCTCTAACTGTTATTAAAACAGCCAGCCCATCACTGTGCTCTGCTCTTTCATCAGCAAGTTCAGACATGCTGGCTGTTTTTATTAAGCTTTTTCTAATTCGATTTGCGCGTTAGGCTCAAACTCTTTACTGATCATCCAACATGCTATCCATGCCGTAATAGGTGCAACAATAATCAACGATAAGCTACCAATTAATGTTCGTGCAATTTCGGCTGCCACGACTTTCATGTTGATAATTTGCATCACATCGTTACCACGACTCGCAAACAACATAATCATTGTTAAAAAACTGCCTGAATAGGCTAACAATAAAGTGGTTGTCATCGTCCCGATCACCGCATTGCCAACTCGAAAACCTGATCTCAACAAATCCATTTGATTCATGTCTGGCGCATTGATTTTTAGCTCTTCCATCGTTGCTGCCATTTCCATCGCAACATCCATTGCCGCCCCACTCGCCCCAATTAAAATCGCTGCATACAGAATATCTAGCATGTTTAAATACATGCCTGTTTCAAACAATAAGGGCTGAGCTAAAGGTTGTGTCATACCGTCTAAATGAAGTAACTTGCCGACCAACACACACAGAATCATGGTGACAATTAATCCAATAATCGTGCCTGCCAATGCCGCCTTTCCTTTTGCTGTCCAACCGGCAACGGACAAAATGATCAAACTACACAGCATTAATAAACACACGGCGGTGACTAACAAAGGAGAATAACCCGCCATAAGCCCAGGGATCAGAAGCTCTACAATGATCACAATAGATCCAATGAACGACAGTAACGCTTTAGCACCGACTTTTCGTGCATACAGTAACAAGCCTAAACTAAAGGCAATTGCTAAACCAATTAATGCAGGAAGACGATAACGAGATATCACCCTTGTACGTGTGTGATCATTCTTCGCTATCGCCACTAAAACGCGATCGCCAACCTGATAATATTCATCATATTCCATCGCACCATTCATCAAATTGTAGGCAACGACTTTTTTATTATTACTCAGCGTTAAATCTAACGCCTGCTCTCCCAGACGATTACTACCAATAATTGTGACCTTGCTGTTATTAACCGCAGTTACTTCACCGACTTTATAGTCAGATCCTGTCACACCTTGACTAAACATTTCACAACACGTCACTAGAAGAACGATAAAGGCTAAAATCACACCGCGCATGTTTGTTTCCAACTGCTTTAAAAACCACGAAAAAAGGCTGTCCAAGACAGCCTTTACCTAAAAATTAATCCCTAACTACCAATTTTTACGTTCATTAATGTCGCTAATGTTTTCGCCACTTGGGTGTTATCTTCAAAATTGCCAAATTTCTCAGCACCGACACCAACTGCAGAAAGCGGTAATTGTGTCGCGGTATGCGCATAGCTTGTCCAGTAAACACCTGCTCGTTGTGAAGTGATGTGCGCTACAGCAATGGCTACTGGATCATACCCACCATAAGTCGCATCATTATGCGTGCTGTAACCGTCAAAATCAGTGATATTTTTAGCACGAAGTTCGTCATCGATATCCATCGCATGATTTAGCGTTTGCTGCTCTTCCTTCGTCAGCAACTTCAAACCAAAATGCTCATCGATATGCTTCATGAAGGCTTTACGATCGCCGTTATATACACCTTGAAGCTTGTCTTCGATAGACTCATCAACATCTTTTAGCTTATCTAACTGTACAAAATAGTTCTCACCTAAGCCTAAGCCCATACCACCAGTTTCATGATCGCCCGCTACAATAATTAGTGTTTCATCTTTATGGTGCTCATAAAAATCAACAGCCGCTTTTACTGCTTGATCGAATGCGATCGTATCTTGAATCACCGTTGATACATCATTAGCATGTGCCGCGTGATCAATTCGACCACCTTCTACCAACATGAAGAAACCGTCAGGATCGTACTTCAATGTTTCGATGGCTTTTGACGTCATTTGCGCTAGAGATGGCGTACTAAGATCTTTCTTACGATCAATTTCATAAGGAAGGTGTGATGATGCAAAAGATGCAAACACCTTTTGCGAGTTCGTTGGATGGAATGCTAAGAAATCAGCCGAAGAATCAGCACCAACAAAAGTGTGGTAGCCTTTTTGTTTGAACCCATCAACAAGGTTCTTACCGTCTTTACGTTTACTGCCTTCGCCATTAATAAAGTGACGAGAGCCACCACCGGCAAAGAAATCGACATTCGATGCTAGGTAATCATTGGCAATTTCATTTTCGTTATCGCGACTAATGTTTTTAGCAACAAAAGTTGCTGGTGTCGCATGGGTCAAACGTGTAGTGGTAACAATACCTGTTGCCATCCCCTTATCTTTCGCAGCATCCAATGTTGAGCGTAACTTATGCCCTTTTGGATCCATTGCAATAACGCCATTATCCGTTTTTACTCCGGTCGCTAATGCTGTACCTGCTGCTGCAGAATCGGTTACTAAAGTATTGGCTGAATGGGTGGTAATAATGCCTGCTACAGGCATTGCATTAATGGCTAAACGTTGTGTCTCATCCCCATTTTGTTGCTGCAAGTAGTATTCACTGATCTGACGTTGGGCTGTCCCCATACCGTCACCAATCATAAAGAATACATATTTCGGCGCATCTGCTGCATGAGCACTTAAAGAAAGAAGTAAAGATGATGCAATTAAAGTGGGTTTTAAAATAGACATTGCTAACTCGCTGTTTTTATTGAATGCGAGCAAGCTACATTGCATTTATTAAACAATTCTTACAAAACACACTATATACTTAATAGGCATCATCAATGGAATCAATGTCACCTTATTAACGCATCCATTCATGATGAAGCTGCTCACTGTCGCCTAAATAATCGAGTAACCAACTGACAGCTGGGCTCAACGTTTCTGTATTCCATGCTAAACAACAGGGACTCATTGAAGGCTTCACCGCGAGCTCTTTTTCCACCAGCTCTCCTGATTCAATTTTACTGATCGCCATATGGCTAGGAACAACAGAAATGCCTAATCCAGCCTGTAAACATTGAAATGCACTGTGCCAACTTGGCACCATGATCCGACGTTGGTTATCCATTAGCCAAGTTGTTCGTTTAGGTAACGTTCGAGAGGTATCTTCTAAACAAATCGCAGGATATTGCGCTAATTCAGAAGGCTCTAACGGATGCGATGCCATTGCTAAAGGATGATCTGGCGATACCACAAACTTCCACGTTAAAACGCCCATATCACGATAATCAAAGCTGCCACCAATTGGCACTGCAGCAGTTGCGCCAATGGCAATATCAGCCCGCCCATCAGCTAAGGCATCCCATACCCCATTAAACACTTCCATTGTTAGGTGCAACTCTACATCTGGAAAATGTAAATAGAAATCTCGAACAAGGGTATTTACTCGACTTTGGCGTACCACGGTATCGAGCGCAACAGAGACATTTTCTGACCAACCATTCGCTACCCGTTGGGTTTGATATTTAATGGTATCCATCTGTTTAATAAGTTTGCGCGCTTCTTCGACGAAATACTCACCAGCGGGTGTCAATTTCACCTGCCTGTGCAATCGAACAAATAATTCGACAGCTAATCGCTCTTCTATTAATCGAACAGTATAACTAATCGCACTAGGGACCTTATGTAATTCTTCAGCCGCAGCAGAGAAGCTGCCACGACGGGCAACTACGTCAATAACTTGGAGATCGTTGTATGAAAACATATCAAATCAAATTTTTTGAAAGCAATGTTGAAATATTAGCGTTTCACAGCGATTTAAACCAGTATTACACTACACATATGTCATATAGATATAGTTATAATAAAAATGAATAAACAACACGCTAAACCATCAAAAATCACCCTATTTTGGTTCGCTTGCTTAAGCATGCTGGGCTTTTTAGCCACAGATATGTATTTACCTGCGTTTGAAACGATTCGTGCCGACTTTGCTACAACCCAATCTCTAATCGGCCTTTCGCTTAGTATCTTCTTACTTGGTATGGCATTAGGCCAACTGGTTTACGGCCCACTGTCTGATCGTATTGGACGTATTAAAGTACTACTTGGCGGTATTGCGCTATTTAGCCTTGGCTCTTTAGCCTCTGCTTTTGCGTCAAACATTGAAGTGTTCTTATTAGCACGTTTCGCTCAAGCATTGGGTGCATGTAGCGCAACGGTTATTTGGCAGGCAGTGGTTGTTGACCGTTACGAGGGTAAAACTTCTGAGCGTGTATTCGCAACCATTATGCCGCTTGTCGCGTTATCTCCAGCATTAGCACCATTATTAGGCGCACTGCTTGAACATCACGTAGGCTGGCGCA
This sequence comes from Photobacterium sp. GB-50, assembly GCF_003026755.1. NCBI lineage: Bacteria > Pseudomonadati > Pseudomonadota > Gammaproteobacteria > Vibrionales > Vibrionaceae > Photobacterium > Photobacterium sp. GB-50. Next base: position 3,234 of record NZ_PYNX01000017.1, on the reverse strand, counting down.
GCATCTTTATTGCATTAGTCGGTTTTGGTGCTGTTTTAGCAATGCTAACGCTTAAAGAAAAAGAAAGTGCTGCATTAGATAAAGAGCAAGAAAGCGTAACGGTTCAACTACGTAAAGACTATAGCCAAATCCTACGCTCTAAAAAGTTCTGGGGTAACATGGTTATTTTCGCAGCATGTTCTGCGGCATTCTTTGCTTACTTAACAGGTTCGCCATTTGTTATGTCTGCAATGGGTTACTCAGGTGCAGATATTGGCCTAAGCTACGCACCACAAACGGTGGCATTTATTGTCGGTGGTTACGGTTGTCGTACTTTATTAAACCGTTACTCAGGTAAGCAACTTCTACCGTGGATTTTAGCGCTATTCTTTGCAAGCGTAGCAGTAATGTTCGTTATCTCTACGACAACAACAGTAACAACAATCTGGCCTATCTTAATCCCATTCTGCTTCCTAGCTGTTGCGAATGGTGCGATTTACCCGATTGTTATTAGCTCTGCACTGTCTGACTTTAAAAACTGTAGCGCAACCGCTGCTGGCCTGCTTAACTTTATGCAGACTATGGTATGTTTTGCAGCAAGTGGTTTAGTTTCTGCATTCGCTGCACACGGTCTGTTAACAGTAACAACTGGCATGTTCATTACTGGCTTTATTGCAATCGTTGGTTTTGTCCTAGTCGTTCAAGCTCGTAAAGATGAGCAAGATGTTGAACTACAAACTGCGTAATATGCTTTAACCCATCTACATACTGGTTTAACACAAGGGGGAGCTGATAATTCAGCTCCCCCTTTTTTGTTTCCAGTCTATTCAACGTGCTCGTCCACCTCAGCTAGACATGAAGCCACTCGCAAAATACAGAGCTTGAAATGAAATATCAGAATAAAAGCGTCTACAAAGGCAGATTTTAACTAGCCAATAATTGCTTGGTATTAGATTTAACATTAGTAAAGTGATGTGACATTCATTCAAGCGTCAATCTATTGAGCAACTAAGGTATTTCCAATGCTAGATACGTACCTCTCTTACATCAAAATATTAACGAAAGACTTTGCGAAATATTTTCTCGCTACGGTGTTAGTGCTCAGCATAAAAGGTGAATTGTTCAATATCGGCTTGCGAGTTTGGTCAGACAACGAGATGTCATTTTATGAAGATGGTTTGTGGCAAATCACTTTGATCTTATCATTCTTGATTACTTGTTGTGTGATGATAAATAAATATGCACCTGAGTAGTTGCTCTATAATGCGATTTCTTAATCAAATACAGCATTAGATAAAGAGCAAAAAAGCGTAACGCTCACTACGTAAAGAATGGAGCCAAATCCTACGCTATAAAAGTTCTGGGTAACATGGTAATTTTTCAGCGTGTTCTGAAGCATTCCTTGGTAGCTTATTTAACAGGCATGTTCATTACCAGCTTTACTACAATCGCTAATTTTGTCCTAGTGGTTCAAAACCGTAAAGACGAACAAAGTGGCGAACGACAAACTGCATAATATGCTTTAACCAATCTACATACTGGTTTAACAAAAAGGGGGAGCTGAATTATCAGCCCCCCCTTTTTGTTTTTTGTCTATTCTACTGCCCTGCCATCCTCTTTAGATATGTTTACACTTCTATGACAAGATAGTTAGCGTATTAATAGAGTATCATTAGTACGCTTTACTCGTTTTTCAGACAAAAACAACCTGTAACATATCTACCAACATTAAAAGTCACCTCGTATGGCTTGTCTCAACAATCACGATTTATGACTAATAAAGGAAAATAATGTCACTATTTATAGCAATGTTTTCATTCGCACTCGCAATGTCTATTTCACCCGGCCCTGTTAATATGATCATTGTATCTTCAGGGGCTTCTTACGGTGTCCGTAAAACAACACCTTTCGTTTCAGGTGCAACTATTGGTTTAGTTTCATTATTGTTATTTATTGGCTTAGGGTTCAGTAAAGTTATTGATTTATATCCAAAATTTTTAAGTTATCTAGAAGTCGCAGGTTCACTATTTATTATTTATATGGGCTATCTTATTGCGTCATCAAAGCCTGAGTTAGATATAAAAAAGCAAAAACAACCCACTTTCATCCAAGGGTGCTTATTACAATGGTTAAACCCTAAAGCTTGGATTGCATGTGTTGCTGGTGTGTCAATGTTTTCAGAAGCCAATAACAATCACATCTTTTTAAGTTTTGTATTTATTTACTTTATCGTTTGTTATCTATCATTATTTTCTTGGTCTCTCTTAGGCAGCAAGGTCACTCTCTTCCTTAATAACGAACTGAGACTAAAAGTATTCAATCTTTTTATGGGCTGTTTATTAATTCTCACCGCTTGTTATTTACTCTATACACAATTTAGTTAATGAATAAATCCACTTAATAGGGAGCTAATCATTAGCCCATATTTTCATACCTCACATCTCGCTTTCAAATCACCTTAATTAATACCAAAAAATTAAACTTTATATTAATCAATTACGTATTAGCTTTAATGTGTAAATGGAGAGTAATTGATGACAAGCAGACAAGAGTCACTATCACGTATCATCGAGATGGCTTGGGAAGATAGAACCCCGTTTGAAGCGATTGCAATACAATATGGTCTGGATGAACAAGGTGTGATCAAGCTAATGCGCCAACACCTTAAGCCAAGTAGCTTTAAACTATGGCGACAGCGCGTATCAGGAAGAAAAACCAAACACTTAAAATTGCGCTCACCATATGTCAGTCGTGGTTACTGTCCGACACAATACAAACAGCGTTAAACACGTTTTATAGGGTTATTAATGCGCCCTATTCTTACAGCACTTACCATTAATTTAATATACAGTTAAACGTGAATCTCTTCCTTTCAGCTCTTTAAACTTACCAACTTGACTAACCTTCATACTAAAAAGGCTTATTTCCTAACGTTCTAATTTTACCTCGATACTTTCCTTTTACTGTGTAGCAAAATTTTTCTTCACCAGCAACCTACTTTAACGTAGCAAATAATATCTATGTCGCATTATTAATTGTGATAATAAATATCAACTATTTTTATATCCTTACTAAGAAATACTTTTACTAAAGCTAAAATTAGAGAATTAGAGAATTAGAGAATTAGAGAATTAGAGAATTAGAGAATTAGAGAATTAGCAAGATAAGTTTAATTATTTCAATATTCATCTACATAATTCAATATTTAAGTAAAAACTCTATTATTTAAATTCAAAAGTAAAATAGTGCTAACAT
>NZ_PYNX01000016.1:0-95449 GCF_003026755.1 Photobacterium sp. GB-50 | reverse complement strand
CGTCCGCCGCTCGTCAGCATTGATAGCAAGCTATCAATCTGTTACCGCTCGACTTGCATGTGTTAGGCCTGCCGCCAGCGTTCAATCTGAGCCATGATCAAACTCTTCAATTAAAGTTTTTGTGGTCTTTCGACCGGCTCAATGAATACTGTTAAAATACCGCTAACTAGAAGCTAGTTAGGATATTTGAATTGACTGTGCCAAATAACCGAAGTTATTTGTATTGGTCACTAGTATCATTGATAAATCTTTCGACTTAACTTTTCAACGAGTGCCCACACAGATTGCATGGTCAAATTGTTAAAGAACGTTGACTCAATACTTAATATTGGTCAGGGATGCGTATTGTACTCAGCCCTTAACTGTAGTCAAGAAGAAATTCTAACTTTAAACTTTCTTATTAACTACCCTTGGCAAAACCAAAGATTTAATCGTTATTCGATATTAATAATTCAAAAAGTTTGAACTCGATCATTTGTTTGTTCGTGTTCCCTTTCGATGGAGCGGCATTATAGAGACTTCGATCACTCTGACAAGTCTTTTTTGAAAAAAATAATGTATTTGCTCGTTATTTCATCTACTGTGGTTGATACGCTTGTAATTACAACATTTGATGAACTGATGGTTCACTCGCTAGTAATTACAACTCAATGAAAGTAATATCATTGTGAGTTCGATGTTAAAAGAAACATTACGCATTCTTCCTTCCATTTTGACGATGTAGTTTAATTAAATATGAAATCAAATAATCCAACCATAATAACCGCTCTAGCTATTGCTATTATCGGTGCATTAATTCTTAGCCTTATTCCTACTCTTCATTCTTCTATTAGCTTTGCTTTAGGTGCAATTGCTGTCGGTGCTGCACTTTACTTCATGCAAAAACCTAAAGAAGTGACCCCTGTCGATAATACTGAAACCTCTCAAAGCAGCAAAACCCTTTATGTTGGTAACCTTCCTTATCGCGCTAATGAGACTGATGTTAAAAATCTATTCGCTGAGCATGGCGATGTTTTTGCTGTACGCCTAATGAAGGATAAACGTACAGGCAAGCGCAGAGGCTTTGGCTTTGTTGTAATGAGTAGCTTAGATGCAGATAGTGCTATCGAGCAATTAAACAATAAAGAATACGGTCAACGTACGTTAAAAGTACGTGAAGCTAATGAGCCTAAAAACGCAGATACGGATATTGTAGAGACTGAATAGTACCCAGCTCTATTTGACGTAAACTTTTATTCAGCGCCGCTACACTTTGTGTAGCGGCGCTGCTATATGTAAGGTTATTTATTTTATTATGGGGTTGTTTTTCTTGTGCAGATAATCCTAACAAGGACGATACGCGTAGCGCTATCGCTTTACCGGAATCCACAACATTCACTTCATTATTAAGAACGGCTTTTATTTCTTCTTTAATTAATGGGAAATGTGTACAACCTAAAATAATGCTATCTACTTGCTGTTGCCATGGCGCTAAAATCTCACTGAGTTCATGAAGAGAAATAGATTCACCACGTAGCTTTTGCTCAGCCATTTCTACTAATCGGGTTGAACCAATCATTTTAACTTCGCAATCACTAGCAAATTGGTTAATTAACTGATGCGTATATTCACGCTTAACCGTTGCAGGCGTTGCTAATAAGCCAATGACTTTGGTATTACTTAACTTCGCAGCAGGTTTAATCGCTGGAACAACGCCTACAATAGGAATGTTAAGATTTTGGCGCAGGGTCGGTAATACAATTGTACTTGCGGTATTACACGCAATAACAACTAAGTCTGCTTGATATTGCTCAACTAATGTCGAGACAATATGATTGGTACGCTCAATAAGTATATTATCGGGTAACTCACCATACGGGAAGGCGGCGTTATCGAAGGCATAGATATATTGCACTTGCGGTAAAAGATCGTAGATTTCTTTATAAACAGATAAACCACCTACACCAGAATCAAAAATAACAATCTTTTTCACTCGTACCATACCTAATAAACATTACTCACCTTATGATACTGCGATCTTCAGTTCTCGCAAACAGCCCAGTTAGCTAACTGATACCGCTGATAATAAAATCGTTCAGTTCTCTCTATATTTTCCATGTAATATCTAGAGATCGTTGGAAAAACTGATCATCAACCACAAAGGTTAGTACTGAATCTTCCCGTTATGTACAAGCTTTATTAAAAAGGCCGCTATATTAGCGGCCTTAATCTTGCGTTTTCGATTAGAATTGGTAGTTAATACTGGTGTAATAAGTACGGCCAGGCATTTGATAACCACCAGCAGTCTCATAATCTTCATTTAGAAGGTTCGCTACTCGCCCTTTTAAGGCAAGTTTTGGCTGTAGCCAATATGTTAATGCCAGATCCCAAGTATCATAAGCCGGTAACTCACCCGTTGGACCATATTGATCTGGACGTTTGCCATGGTATTGATACGTTAGTGCGCTATCGAGATCACCAACACTTGCTGTACCTACCCACTTAAACGAGAATTTCTCGCGGCGATCTAAACGCTGCCCTTGGCTATTACGGGGATCTTTAAAGTCAAAGTTGAGCTGGTGAGATAAAAAGCCCGTATCAAAGTCTGCTTCAACTTCAATACCTTTGATTTTGCTTTTTCCTGATTCGTTATAATACTTCCAAGACGTGTTATTAAAACCAATAAGGTTATCAATCTCCATGCGATAACCTGTAACAGCTAAATCAATCACGTTGTAGTTAGCTTCAATAGCCACTTCCGCATTTTTTGATTTCTCAGGGTTTAATGTTTCAGTGCCGTAAAATGGTGAATATAGTTGGAATAAATTCGGCGCTTTGAATGCACTGCCGTAAGATGTACGTAGTTGCACTTCATCAGTGATATACCAACCACCAGCCACGTTATAAGTAAACTGAGAACCATACTGCTGGTTATCGTCTAAACGTAAGCTAGACTCTAATGAAAAATCATTAACATTCACTAAACCAATACCATAAATACCCGTATTGTTTCTGCTAACGGCATCTGAAGATAGCTTGTCTTGCCATGACTCTTTACGCCAATCAACACCACCGACTAATTGTAGATTGTCGTTAACGGTAAAATGGTTATTCCACTGTAGATTGCGTTGAGTGAATTTCTCATCCTGACTGGCAACAACAGGCGTCGTGGTCGCCGCTTTATTGTAATCGTAATTCGTTTGATGTTGGTAATCTGCAATTAACTTAGATTGGTAACGCCCTAAATCTAAATCCAATCCTGCGCTATAGTCAAATAACTCAGGCTCTGACTGCATATATTGATGTACTGGTTCACCAGAAAAGAAATCAACGAATGAGCTGTCATACTGGTACTGATTTTTATACCAACGTGTAGAGACAAACCCTTTTAAGGTATCGCTAAAACGTTGATGATAAGCAATCATGGCATTACGACTAGCAAAGCCATGTTTATCACCATCATTTAATCCAGGCTGTGGCTTAACGTTATAGCCTTCATCATCTTCATAACCTACAGCAAGTTGCAGCAAACCATTTTCACCAACTTTATACGCGCCTGATGCACTCGCCTCTTGATAGTTATGACTACCAATACCTACATTCAGCTTCGTTTTTGATGGTGAATCAACATCAGCCAATGTAATGATATTGATTACACCACCAATCGCTTCTGAACCATAGATTGCAGCACGAGCGCCGCGAGTAAATTCAATGCGCTCAACTTGAGTCAAAGGAACTTGGTTAAAATCAACCGCACCTTTTGCTGCTCGTGCCATACGAATACCATCAACGAGAACGAGTACCTGATCGGAATTAGTACCACGTACCATAATACTGGCTAGCTGGCCGCGCCCACCATTTTGCGTCACCTGCACACCCGGTAATAAACTAATCACTTCTGTGAGTGTTTTGGCTTGTATCTTATCGATATCTTGGCGGGTCACGACATTAAATGGCGCAAGTACTGAAGTCACAGGTTGTTCAAAACGGTTGGCAGTGACGACCATCACATCATCGGTTTGGGTGTTATCTTCTGCTGCTATTATAGAAAAAGAAGGGAAATACACCGACGTGACCGCCAGCGCTAAAAGTGTTTTTTTCATTTGAGGATCCTAAGTCGCGTATATAACAAAGCAAAAGTGCTTTACCGCTGGTTGGTATTCGGACTTAAGAGCATGACCTGAAGAAGGTCGCCTAGGCATCAACTTCCCATCTCAACAATACATCATTCCATATCTATTGATTAATCATATTGTTAAAACAGTGTTTGGAATACATCCGTGTGCGTTCGTTCTCTATTACCGCTGCGCGTCAGTTACGGATTTTCACCGTATTCCCGTACCATCCCATGGTTAACCAGCGCAGTGCAGATGCTAGTGATGTATCGCTTTTATGTCTAGTTTTGTTTGCTATTAGTTATAAATAAATTACGCAATAAAAGACTTTTTCTCGGCGTAACACTGGACATCACTGTGCAATGCAATAAAATCTGCGCTCTTATTTTGAGCAGTCGAGGCATACACTATGACATCCACCATCCTTAACACCGCTGATTATCAGCAACAGTTGGATGAAAAGGCAGAGCGTATTCAAAACATTTGTGCTGATTTTGATACCCCTGAACTCGAGGTGTTTGCCTCTCCTGCAGAGCATTACCGCATGCGTGCAGAATTCCGTGTTTGGCATGAGGGTGAAGATCTTTTCTATATCATGTTTAACCAAGAAACACGTGAAAAATACCGCGTTGATCAATTTCCTGCGGCAAGCCGTCTGATCAATGATTTGATGCCGATGCTGGTTGATGCGATCAAACCCATTAAAGCGCTACGTCATAAATTATTCCAAGTCGATTTCTTATCAACCCTTAGTGGGGAAATCCTTGTTTCTATGCTTTACCACCGCCAACTTGATGATGAGTGGACAGCAGAAGCTAAGCAGCTAAAACAGCGCCTAAATGATGAAGGTTTTAAGCTAAATCTTATCGGCCGTGCTCGTAAGATGAAAATCGTACTGGATCAAGACTATGTTATCGAACAATTAAAAGTGCACGATCGCACCCTAACCTACAAGCAAGTTGAAAACAGCTTTACCCAACCGAATGGTGAAGTTGCACAAAAGATGCTTGAATGGGCTGTTGACTGCACTCAAGACAGCGAGGGTGATTTGCTTGAACTTTACTGTGGTAACGGTAACTTTTCACTGGCACTAGCACAAAACTTCGAACGCGTATTAGCAACAGAATTAGCAAAACCATCTGTAGATTCTGCGCAATACAACATTGCGGTTAATAACATTAATAACGTACAAATCATTCGCATGTCTGCAGAAGATTTTACTGATGCAATGGAAGGTAAGCGTGAGTTCCGCCGCTTAAAAGATCAAAATGTGGATCTTCAAAGCTACAACTGCAATACGATCTTTGTCGATCCTCCACGATCGGGGATGGATGAGGGAACCTGCCGTATGGTGCAAGGTTATGAGCGTATCATGTATATCTCTTGTAACCCTGAAACACTCAAAGAGAATTTAGACATCCTGTGTGAAACACACAAAATCACACGTTTTGCCTTATTTGATCAATTCCCATATACCCATCATATGGAAGCTGGTGTATTACTTGAACGTAAATAATATTACCAAGTAGCCCGTAATAAAAAAGGCGCTGAAGGCGCCTTTTTTATTCTTGATCTTAATGAAATTATTTCGATTCAACTTCTGGCTTGGCTTTTTTATTCATTATACCCATTTTGTAGCTCACCCAGAATAGCAGCGCTAGTGCAATCATTAATGGTAAGAAGTTCGAGCCCATTTCTGGAATTGCTGCACGAAGACATGCAGAGTAACCAAATGCGCCGACAAAAAAGCATGCCGTTGCAATCGCAGGCGTACCTTCTGTCATTGGCTTACGTAGGTATTCTTGGTACAGGCAGTACACCGCCAATACAAATGCAAGCACAGGGAAAATAGAGAATGCCACGCTGCTTGACGTTAGTACTGCTAATGTTGCGTTACCGCATACACCCGCTAGTAATGATAGAACTAGAGTTTTACGTTCTGCTTTAACTTGTTGCTTGTCCATATCCTTCACCACAAAATCGAAATAAGGTTATAGTTTTTGCCTGAGCTCTCGACGCTCACGCTCTTTTCGGTACCAATAAGCACCCTTTGCAATCATTCTTAATTGCATAATCAATCTTTCTGCATGCTCAGCACGAGCATGGCTATCCAGATCTAACGCTTCCGCTCCTGAACTAAAGACTAAAGTAACAGACGCCTCTGCTTGGGTATACGCTTCTTCGTGCGCCACCCCAGTTTTGGCCTCAAGATACTCACTTAGTTCAGCAACAAAGTGTTGTATTTCACGGACAACAGCAGCACGAAATGCTGTTGATGTGCCTGAACGTTCACGTAATAGTAGACGAAAGACATTAGGACTACTTTCGATAAACTCCATAAACGTCTCAACCGAGGTGCGGATCACACTCCCTTCGGTCGCAATACGTTGACGAGCTTGCCGCATTAGCTGACGAAGGATCAATCCACCTTCATCCACCATAGTTAAACCTAATTCGTCCATATCTTTAAAATGACGATAAAACGATGTTGGGGCAATCCCAGCTTCACGAGCAACTTCTCGTAAACTTAAATTAGAAAAACTTCTGTCTGCACTTAACTGGCTAAACGCAGCATCGATAAGCGAGCGACGGGTTTTTTCTTTCTGTTGAGCCCTGATCCCCATGGACATCTGCTTCTCTATAGTTTTCTGACCATAATACGCAACTAAATGAAGATAAACCATCGCGTAAGAATAGTCCTATACTACTGGCTCAACCGCCTTCACGCAAAGCCAGATTAACATCATTTATTCACACACATCACAATCTACCACCTCACCGTTTAGGGTAATTATTCGCATTTATTCTTCCAACTCAGCGATAGAGCGTGATCCCTCGCCAGCTCTGACCATCTATTGATTCTCCTATTGATTACAAATCGTTACACTTACGATGCAAAAATGTTACCAATACAGATAGGAATAATGTGATGACGGATACGCAGTGCAGTAATAACAGTCATTTTGATGTGATTATTATTGGTAGTGGCCCTGGCGGTGAAGGTGCTGCTATGGGATTAACTAAAGCCGGTTTCAACGTTGCGATTATTGAACGCGAAGACAGTGTTGGTGGGGGCTGTACGCACTGGGGAACGATTCCATCGAAGGCTCTGCGTCATGCTGTTAGTCGTATTATTGAATTTAATCAAAACCCGCTTTATTGCAAAAACAACTCAACACTTCACAGCACCTTTAGCCAAATCCTCGGTCATGCTGAAGTCGTTGTAAATAAGCAAACACGGATGCGCCAGGGGTTTTATGACCGTAACCAATGCCAAATTATTCATGGTGAGGCACGCTTTATTGCCAGTCACAATGTTGAAGTAAAAAGCAATGATGGCAGCCTTGAGCGCTACAGTGCTGATAAATTTATTATTGCAACAGGCTCTCGTCCTTACCATCCTGACGGTGTCGATTTTGATCACCCCCGCGTGTATGACAGTGATTCAATTTTACGTTTAGAGCACGATCCTCGCCATATTATTATTTACGGCGCAGGTGTGATTGGTTGTGAATACGCGTCTATTTTCCGGGGCCTTGGCGTTAAAGTTGACTTAATTAACACCCGTCAACGCTTACTGGAATTTCTTGATAATGAAATATCAGACTCCCTGTCTTATCACCTCTGGAACAACGGGGTGATGATACGTAATGATGAGATATTTGAAGAGATTGAAGGGACTGATGACGGGGTGATCCTACATCTACAATCTGGCAAGAAAATGCGTGCAGATTGTATTTTATATGCCAATGGCCGTACTGGTAATACCGATAAACTCGCGCTCGAACATGTTGGCTTAACCCCTGACTCTCGTGGACAGCTCAAGGTTAACCGCAGTTATCAAACCGAAGTCGATCATGTTTATGCGGTGGGGGATGTAATTGGTTATCCAAGCCTTGCTAGTGCAGCCTATGACCAAGGTCGATTTGCAGCACAAGCGATCAGTAAAGGACAAGCTCAAGGTCAGCTAATTGATCATATTCCAACGGGTATTTACACCATTCCTGAGATCAGCTCGGTAGGTAAGACAGAGCAGCAACTAACCGCAGAGAAAGTGCCATATGAAGTGGGACGTTCCCAATTTAAGCATCTTGCTCGTGCGCAAATTGCTGGCACAGAAGTGGGAAGCTTAAAGATTTTATTCCATCGAGAAACCAAAGAGATCTTAGGTATTCATTGTTTTGGTGAGCGCGCTGCAGAAATTATTCACATCGGACAGGCGATCATGGAACAAAAAGGTGAAGGTAATACGATAGATTATTTCGTCAATACCACCTTTAACTACCCGACAATGGCAGAAGCCTATCGAGTGGCAGCACTCAATGGCCTAAACCGTTTATTCTAACCCTATAGCCAAAACTATTAGCCAATAAAAAACGGAGCTTATCTGCTCCGTTTTTATCCTGCATCCTAATCGACATTCATCATCCGATCATCCGGCTCTAAGATATCAGCCCAAGGCAAGCCTTCATCACCTAAGGTAATAAAATTTGGATTCTCTAATGTATTACGCTCGTTATAAGACAGCGGTGTCAAATGGGTATTAAGAATACGACCGCCCGCCTCTTCTACAATACACTGGGTTGCTGCGGTATCCCACTCACCTGTCGGTCCCAAGCGTAAATAACAATCTACCGCACCTTCTGCCACCAAACATGATTTTAATGCTGCAGATCCTAATGGGACGAGTTCATAGTTGTAGCTTGGATCTAATCGCGATGTGATAGAACTGATTTCTTGGCGACGGCTAATGGCCACAACAATAGACTTCGTATTCTCTTCATGATGATGAGTTGCAATTTTGACACTTTCACCTTCAGCGGTAATCTTATGCGCGCCTTTCCCTGCATAGGCATAATATGACACCCCAGATACGGGCGCATAAACCACTCCCATGATCGGACGGTTATCTTCAACTAACGCAATGATTGTCGCAAAATCACCGCTACCAGCGATAAATTCTTGCGTACCATCTAATGGATCAACTAACCAATAACGTTTCCACTGGCTCCGCTCTGTTAATGGTACGCTAGCATCTTCTTCAGATAACACGGGGATATCAGGCGTTAATTGGGTCAATCGCTCCATCACTAACTTATGAGCCGCAAGATCAGCACTTGTCACTGGCGTATTATCATCTTTGATCTGTTTCTCAAACTGACCACGTTGATAAATATCTAAAATCAATTGACCTGATGCTCGAGCGATCTCAACCACATCAGGCAGTAAATGCGAATAGGCCATTGGTTACTCCTTTCGTGCTAATTGCTTCAATGCTAAAAACAATGCGGTAATACTCCGCGCTTCGGCAAAATCAACATGCGTCAGAAGCTCTTCTGCTTGTGCTAATGGCCAACGAATAATGTCTAACGGCTCAGGCTCATCACCTTCAAGTTTCTCAGGATACAGATCTTGCGCTAAAAACAATGTCATGCGACTGGAAAAATAAGACGGGGCTAATATCACTTCTTTTAATGGTTGTAGTTGATGGGCACCAAAACCAATTTCTTCTTTTAATTCACGATTGGCCGCTTCAGTCGGTGTTTCCCCCTCATCAATTAAACCTTTAGGAAAGCCTAATTCATAACGTTCAGTACCTGCTGAATATTCGCGGATCAACAATAAATCACCTTGCTCCGTCACAGGGACAATCAGCACCGCATTGCGACCACTTGGCTTCATACGTTCATAGGTACGCTCAACACCGTTAGAAAAACGCAAATCCAATGATTCAATTTTAAACAGTCGTGATTGAGCAACAACCTCTGCAGATAAGATTTGAGGTTTATCTTTACTGATCGCCATCTTAAAGCCCTATGTCATGTTATCGCGAAGAAAAATTTTGTTTGTGCCTATGCTTCATTAAAAGCTAATCGCGCAGATAAATAAAGAGGCAGTCTACTTAGACTGCCTCTTACTATTCAGTTTGTGATTAATAACCACTCACATCGCGACGATTAGATAATTACAAACGCCCTGAGTAATTAATTTTATATTGCCCTTTTGAATCAGGATCGCCTAACCATTTTAATTGTTGAGACAATTGCTCAGGAAATGTAGCCCCCGGTTTAAACCATCCTGATAAGCTGTAACTATTATTTTTAGCTAAGTTTGCTTGCCAATCACTACTAACATCATCAGACGACTGTGAGGCTTTTGCTAAAATAGCACCTTCTTGACAACTTAAATCGGCAAAAACAGGGCCTAGATTAATATTTCCCATGGGTGTTGACGCCTTACCTTGTGCCCAAGCCAACGTTGCATTCAAGGTTTTACAATACGGCGCAGCATACAGATAATCACGTACCGTAAGTTCAATATTACCTGTTAATGTCAACGGCACAGGTAACTTGGCATACTGCATGGCATTAGCTGCTGGTACAGAGACTAAGAGCTTTTCAGCAAACGGTCCCGAGGTGCTATAACCGACAATACCACTACCTTGTAGTTGCATATCACTGCCACGGCCAAATCGGACATCAAACGCGAGTTTACCTGTAAATAGACTACCCAGTTTCATGTCCCATTGAATTTGACCTAAACTTTGATTTTGCCACACAACGGTCTTAGCAGAGCCTTGCCATAGGGTTCCTTGAATACCACTTAATGATAAACCATTAACTTTTGGTGCTTGTTGCCATGCCCAATTAGCCGGTAAATGGACAATAGTACTGGCAATAAATACCACCCCAAATGTTGCGCCGATAGCGAGTTTAAATTTCACCTTTAACCTCGTCCTAACTGTAATCGGTTTACTTCAACCATGCCATTTTGATCAGTTTTCGAGATATCAATAAATTGCGTTTCAATCCCAAAGTTATCTTGCAGGTAAGAGAGCCAATTAAGTAATGCATTGAACGGTACAGGCTTCACCCATACTTGAATCGCATCATTACGTGGTTGCATACGGATCAATTCAATCTTAAAACGTTCCGTCGTTTCATTTACCACTTGGTTAAGTCCTTTGTCACTGACATTTACCGTACCACCAGCACGCTTAAACGCCGTGATCTTATTTGCTTTACCTTCAACCCATGACAATAGCTGACGTTCACTTTGAATACGTGTTTGTGCTAATTCAGTGCGTTGATTTAATGGTTGCCATAGTCCCCAGTATAAGATAGCTAGCAATAAAGCACCGCCAGCACCCATAACAAGATACTGCTCTCGCTGGCTTAATGCTTTCCACCATGCTTTAATTTCTGCCATTATGCTTTTCTCCTTAGCACGACGGCACCACTGACTAAGCCATCTTCTTTGCTTAATTGACCTTGCTCAACGGTAAAGTCTTTCGTCAACACACTACGTAATTTCTCAAAATCTTGGAAGTCAGAAGCCGTTGCTTGTAAACGCAGTTCGCCCCGCTTTTGATCGTATTTTAGATTAACAATTTTCACGCTCGGTGCTTTTGATAATGCCGGCTTTAACTCACTTAACCACATTAAAATACCGTTACCCGCTCCCTGCCCACCTAAGCTTTTCAATGCTGCGTTCATTTGATTTTTCAAATAACTCTGTGACGGAATACGTTTAAACTGAGGTAAAACCTGACGGAAGATCCGCTCACTTTCAGCACGGTACGCTTTAGCTTGATGCTCTAGCTGTTGTAACGCCATCACGTGTTCTCCGACTACAGCTACAAGTACTAAACTTGCGGCAATCGCGACTTTACGCCATGGTTTTAAATGCTTACGCCAAGCAGCTTGTGGTTTATAAGCCCCTGATAGTAAATTAACTTTACTTCCCGCAGCCCCTAACGCTAACAGTTGCATCACGAGCTCCGGTGCATGTGCTTGCCAACGCCCACTGACACCTTGAGGTGCTGATGTATAGTGGTGTATGACAACTTGACTTGGATTCGATTCAACATCCGCCACCGCAGATTCAATGGCAGCTTGCTCTGCCTCTTCGTCGTTGTCCTCGTCATCATCACTTGCAGCTAACATAATTGGCGCTTTTTGGGCACTGAACCATGCATCTAACCAACTCGTTTCCGCACAAATCCCCATAAACTCTGATTGACGGATCAACCATTGCCCTTCAATTTCAGCAGCACTATAACCATCATCAAACAACGGCAAACACAAACAGTCTGGAATAACTTTTTTTAGCTCTAAACCACATTCTTTAAATGCTGATAACCATTGCAGCATCTTTTGATGCTCAATAAGCGCTACCGTTGCAACATCATCTTCCCGATGCAGCAACTGAACATGTAAACTTTCAACATCCTGCGCCAATTCTTCTTCTAAGAGATAAGGTAAAACAGCGGTCAATTGGCGGCTACTGCCTGCAGGAATAGTAACTTGTGTTAATAGCATCTCACTGGTAGGCACTAAACCATATACCGGCCGAGTACCCGCATATTCCACTAGCTGATCTAATTGCGTGATATCAGCTAACTGACCTGATGCAATCACTTCGTTCTGCTGTGGCGACCAGACAAGCCATTGCACCGGCACCTCAGGCCGACTACTCAGTCTTATCGTCAGAAATTCGCTCACGGATTCCTCCATACTGGCGACGTACTACCGTCACCTTGTTATTATCATCTCGTTTAAATAGCGTTACCGCTCGTAATCTGGCGTTATCTATTTGTATTTCAGCATCTAATGAAAAATAGTTACTGCTGACCGTTAAGTACTTTTTCTGTTGTTCTTGTTTATCAGCTTGATCGCCTTGTGGTAGCTCTTTCATGAAATCATCAACGCTATCCCACCCTTTACGACGGGCATCGCGATCTTTAATAATTTTTTTTGCAGCGTCCAATGAAAGCTCTGGCGAAAATAAAGCTGACAGTAATACAGCCTGTCTTTGAGTGATCGTATTTACATTGAGTTTAAAGTCATCGGTTGGCAATGCACACACCAAGCCTTTTACTTTCTCATAAATATCAGCCGTCACCCCGTTAACCGCACGTAATTCACTGCGATCCGCTAACCAACCATTAGGGGGTAAGTAAGGTGGTTGAAATGCTTCATACGTGCTGTCTTCACCACCGTAGCTTGATTGCACCGTGGTATTCTTATCAATAAATTCCCAGCTAGAATCTGCGATTTGTTCTGCAGAATAATCATCAACACCACTGTCGATCATGATGTTTTGAAAGTAGGTCACCAAAAATGGCTGCTTACTGCCATCAGCGACGGGTTTTACAGCACCAAGCGCATTAATGTTAAAGCAAGCTTGCTTATCAAACATGCTACCGGTGACTACCGCACCATCAATCGGATAGGTTTGATCTTCTATCGCCCATGGCTGAGTTAAGTCGATGATCTTGCTGTCTTTAAACGTTAAAGCGAGACCTTTTTCAGCTAACGCTTCAACCCCTAAACTGTACCAATACGCCTGCTGATGCTGAATTTGATTCTCAACACGATGAAAATTATGTTGTAAACGTCCCGTCATTTGCACAGCGATCAAGCTCATTAACGCGACCAGCAAAAGCACCACAATTAACGCGACACCGCGCTGTTTTTTCATCATTGTGATTGCTCCGAATCAGCAGAAGCAGATAATGCAGATGTAGGTACGAGATAAATACGCTCAATTTCACCAAAATCTTTCAGTGTCATCGTCACTTTTATACCTTCTGGTAACTTATCTGCGGTATCCCATTTATCTTGCCATTTTTTATCGGTGAAAAAGGAAAACTGCAATTTAGTCACACCATCTAATAACACCTTAACCAGTGGCTTTTCACCAATAACATTATCTGGGTAGCGAAACCAAATACGCTCTAATTGATCGTCAACCACACGATAGCCAACGCGGGTAACATCACCGCGTGGAAACATGGCTTGGGGATTTTGCCAGCCTGTTCGCACGAACATGATCCCATCGCTACTCGAATCCAAAAGGTACTCACCAGCTTGTAACACTTTATCGTTAGGCTCTTCGCCATTAAGCCTGCTTTTACGGGCAACAATTTGACGAAAATCGTTATCCATCATAATCGTGGCACGCTGTATTTCTTTTAATCTTTGGTTATGATCTTTTGATTGCGCATCACTACGCATCACGTTATTCATGACTTGATAAGCGGATAAACTCAGCATGGCAAAAACAGCTATTGCAACAAGTACTTCCAGTAACGTAAAACCGCGCTGGCGGGAATGATTAATTGACGACATAAGTCTTTACCGTTATTACCGAATGTTCACGCTGTGGATCGCTTGCTACCGAAATCTCAATTTGGCGTAATAAGCTCTGCTGCGTTTTGACACTTTTTACCGTCCAATACCATTCACGATCGGCTAATGTCGACTTACCTGTCTTACTTGAGGTTGGATACTGACCGCTTAAATGTAATTGCGCGAGTTCATTATCAGCCACCATCGCAGCAAAGGTTTTTTCTTCTAAATAGCCCAGCGTATTTAAGTGTTGGCTAACCGCTTTCATAATACCCAGCGCAGCAACAGCGAAAATGGCTAAGGCAACTAACACTTCTAATAAGGTAAAACCTTGTTTACTTCTCACGTTTTGTTGCCTGTTCTAAGGTTTCACCTGGCTTAAGCAAGACTAAATTACCCACTTCATCGGCGCTGACTCGCCAAAATTGATTTTCACCGTCGACTTCAAAACGTAAAGTAAACGGTGTGTATTCACCACTGGCCATAACCACAATTTGAGGTTTGATCTTTTTCTTTTCTTCGTCTGACTTTGTAAATAAGTCTTCATCTTTAAACAGTGAATCTGATTTAAAAAGTCGGTCTTTATCTTTCCACGCTCCGCCAATCTCAACCTGAGTTGTAATCGCGTTGTCCAACTTCACATCGGTATAAAATTTTGCACCTTCTAGCGGTTGCCAGCCATCTTGAGTTAATTGCAAAAAATTATATTGGTGTGGCTCAACACGAATGCCGTAGTCCACACCATTAAGCATTGCATCCTCACCCAATAGTTGGGCGAGGTGATGAAAACGTACTGCTTGCTCTTTTACCTCATCTCGTTTGTTATCCGGTAAAGTTGAGATCACCGCAACTGCGCTGGTTGCGAGTAACACCAGCACCAACATCATTTCAATGAGAGTAAAACCTGCACTACGCTTCATCATAAAGACTTATTACTTCTTGTTGTAATCCAACATATTCCAGTTACCGATGTCGGTATTCACACCATCACCACCTTCTTGACCATCTGCGCCTAAGCTAAAGATATCAATCGCGCCATGTTCACCTGGTGCCACATAATGGTACTCATAACCCCAAGGATCTTTAGGTAGACGCTTAATATAACCACCATCACGGTAATTACGCGGCTCAGGAGAAGAAGACGGCTTTGTCACCAATGCCTCTAAACCTTGATCGGTTGTTGGATATACGCTGTTATCTAACTTGTACATTTCTAAAGACTGTTCAAGCGCACTAATATCTGTCACAACTTTTTGTTGGTCAGCTTTTTCTTTGTTACCTAATAGATTGGGAACGACTAAACTCGCCAATACGCCCAAAATAACAATTACCACCATTACTTCTAATAGGGTAAAACCACGTTGTTTTTGTTGCATTAAAACCTCCGAAGAAAAACTACATCCCAACCATGTTGTTCAGTTCAATAATTGGCATTAAGGTTGCGATAACAATAAACATTACCACCCCAGCCATAGCGACAATTAATAATGGCTCAAAGACCCCTAGTGCCATATTAACAAGTGATTCAAAATCACGATCTTGGTTATCTGCTGCACGGGTTAGCATTTGCTCTAACTCGCCACTTCGTTCACCACTCGCGATCATGTGTAGCATCATCGGTGGGAACAATTTGGTTTGCTCAAGGGATACTCGTAGACTTCCCCCCTCACGTACATTATCTGCGGCAGATAAAATTTTCTTATTCACATACGTATTGGTCATAACATCAGAAGCGACCTTCATCCCATCCAGTAATGGAATCGCACTGGATGTACAAATCGATAATGTTCGCGCAAAACGTGAGGTATTTAACCCTCGTGCGACTTTACCAATCACTGGTACATGTAAGATCCCGCGATCCCACTTCATCCGATACTTAGGCTGCTTGAGGGCTGTCTTGATCAAAGCAATGATTGATACAATCACCACAACGACCACTAATCCCCAATGCTGAACAAAATTACTTGCTGCCAATAACACTTCGGTAATGGTTGGTAATTGTTGCCCCATTTGTACAAATTGATCGACAATTTTAGGCACAACCGTTGCTAGCAAAAATGCCACCACAGACACAGCGACAAGCGTTAACATGATGGGATAGATCATCGCTTGCTGTAATTTACTGCGCATTTGTTGCCGGTTTTCGGTGTAGTCTGCCAAACGATTTAAAATCGTATCAAGGTGGCCCGATTTTTCTCCCGCCGCCACCATGGCGCGAAAGAGTTGGTCAAAAATATGAGGATATTCCGCCATACTGTCAGCTAAGGTATATCCTTCTACTACCCGAGAACGCACCGCCAATAAAATGTTTTTTAGACGTGGCTTTTCGTTTTGCTCAGCAACCGCCTTGATACATTCTTCTAATGGCATTGAGGCTTGTACCAGTGTTGCTAACTGACGGGTGATCAGGGCAAGTTCATTGGTACTGATCCCACGTTTAAAGCTGAACTGTTTACGCGTCGGGGTTTTACTGCGACTTTGACCTGAGGTTTGAGTAACCTCTATCGGCACCATGCCTTTTTCACGTAATTGTTGGCGTACTTGACGGGCAGTATCCCCCTCAATCACCCCTTTTTTCTGTCGGCCTTTGGCATCTAAGGCTTTATATTCAAATGCCGCCATTAGCCCTCCTTCGTCACACGCATCACTTCTTCAAGTGTGGTGATCCCTTGACGTGCTTTCGCTAAACCATCATCACGAATACTCGGTGTATATTGACGCACGTATTTCTCAATCGCTTGCTCACCCGCCTCGCCATGGATCAACTCTTGTACTTGTTCATCCACCAGCAATAGTTCATGAATACCCGTACGACCACGATAACCCTTTTGGTTACAGTGCTCACAACCAGATGGGCGATATAATGTCAGTGGTTCAGATTCAGCTAAATTAAATAGCTTTTTCTGCTGGCTATCGGCTTCATAAGGCTGACGACAATCTTGACATAGCGTACGCACTAATCGCTGGGCTAACACCCCAAGCAATGACGATGACACTAAGAAAGGTTCAATACCCATATCACGTAAACGGGTGATCGCCCCGACCGCAGTATTAGTGTGGAGGGTAGATAACACCATATGGCCTGTCAGTGATGCTTGAACAGCAATAGCTGCAGTTTCTAAATCACGGATCTCACCGATCATCACCACATCGGGATCTTGACGAAGAATGGCACGCAAACCTCGCGCAAACGTCATATCAACTTTGCTATTAACTTGCGTTTGTCCAATGCCATCAATATCAAATTCAATCGGATCTTCGACGGTTAAGATATTGCGCTCAGCACTGTTTAGCTCTTGCAAACCCGCATACAACGTCGTGGACTTACCCGAACCTGTCGGACCTGTGACCAAGATAATACCGTGTGGACGCTCGATAATTTTTCTAAACGCTTGATGGTTTTCCTGCGTCATACCTAAGCTATGCAAATCAAGGCGTGTCGCGTTTTTATCTAATAAACGCAATACGACTCGCTCACCATGAGAAGAAGGCATGGTTGATACACGTACATCAACCGCACGACCACCAATTCGCAGTGAAATACGACCATCTTGAGGAATACGTTTTTCTGCAATATCAAGCTTTGCCATAACCTTAATACGTGAAACAAGCAGCGGTGCCAATTTACGACTTGGCTGTAAGACTTCACGTAACATGCCATCAATACGAAAACGGATTGACAGTACTTTTTCAAAGGTTTCGATGTGGATATCAGATGCCCCTTCTTTGATCGCTTCGGCCAACATGGCATTGATCAATTTGATAATAGGTGCATCATCTTCCGATTCCAGCAAATCTTCTGTTTCAGGTAAGTCTTCAGCAAGCGCAAAGAAATCATCGCTATCAGAGCCCAAATCTTGCATTAACTGGCGTGCTTCTGATGAATCACGTTGGTATGCTTGTGTTAACTTTTGCTCAAACTCACTGTCATTTAATGCGATGGGCGTAAAACAGCAACCTAGCACTCGGCGCACTTCAGCAAGTACTGCAGCAGACAGTTGTCCACTGAAATAGAGTTGCCATCCTTGCTCACCAGCCTCTACCACCACATGATGGCGTTTGGCAAAAGAGAAAGGTAATCGAAACGTTACCATTGATTCTGTTTCTAAAAACCCATCAGCCATTAGTGTTGCTCCAACTGAGAAACAAAGGCACGCACTTCAGCTGGTAAATCCATGTCTTCACCGTATTTTGGTAATACCGGCATATCTGCGTCCATCAAGCGCATACCTTGCTCTGCTTTGTATAACTGCTGCGCACGAATATAGTTGTACTTACGCTGAGTCAAACCGTCAGCACTCATCCCATCACGTAAAATAGTTGGGCGAATGAAAACCATTAGGTTGGTTTTTTCAGTTTGGTTATTGGTAGAGCGGAATAACGCACCAAGCACAGGAATATCACCTAAAATCGGCACTCTTTGCTCAGATTCAAGGGTCTTCTCTTGCATTAAGCCACCTAAAGCGATCATGTTACCGTCTTTAACCAATACCGATGTGGTTAGCTCTCGCTTATCAAAACGAATATCAACGGCACCATTAGCATCAGCCACTTGCGAGACAACCTGTTCAATCTTCATTTGAACCGAGTCCCCTTCGTTGATCTGCGGGGTGACTTTAAGTCGAATACCGACATCCTTACGCTCAACCGTAGTAAACGGATTATCGTTATTAGAGCCGGTTTGTGAACCAGTCGTCACAGGGACTTCCTGACCAACCGATAAATTCGCTTCTTGGTTATCCAATACCGTGATATTCGGTGTCGATAATACATTCACATTTCGGTTTGCTTGAACGGCTGTCACTAACGCCGTCCAATCACCCAATGCAATTGCAGCTGCAGCCCCTTTCACACCACCAAGGAAAGCAGCCATTGGTGCTAAATCACCACTTTCTGTCGTCACGATAGGGGGTAATTCCGCACCGGTATCAGGATCGTAACGTTTTTGTGTTGTCGTTTTGTCTTTCGCTGCTTCTTGCGCAGATAGCAAACCACCAATTGGTGCACCACTGTTACCAAACTGGATAACACCGCCGTCTTGTGAGCCCCACTGCACACCGAAATCAACACCGTCACCTTCTTGTACTTCAACAATCATGGCTTCGATATGGACTTGGGCACGACGAATATCTAATTGAGAGATAATCGACTCAAGTTTATTCATCACATCACTTGGCGCAGAGATAATCAGAGAGTTAGTCGCGTCATGCGCAGAAATCATGACTTCATCTTTACTCGATTGACTCACTTGTGGCGTGTTACTCTTATTTGCCGCTTGGATATTTTCAGACACGCCTTTTAGCACATCAACCATATCAGCGGCTTTGGCATATTTTAAGTAAATAACGCGACTGTTGCCGCTTGCTGCCATTTCTTTGTCAAGCTTATGAATCAAGGCTTTTAAACGTTCCCGAACTTTAGGATCGCCTGAAATTAATACTGAGTTGGTACGCTCATCTGCTACCGCTTTCGGGATCAAAAATCCTGGGGTTGATTTCGCATCAGCACTTTTATTTAACGCCTCAACGATACGCACCATCTCAGGTGCTGAAGCATTATTCAGCGACACGACGGTCACGTCTTTATTACCAGCACGATCGACACGCTCAATAATATCCGCTAAGCGGTTAACCACCGCAGCACGACCAGTGATCATAATGATATTGGCAGGATCGTAGTGAACAACGTTACCCGCACCCGCATTATCGTTAAGTTGGCGTAATAATGGGGAGAGCTCTCGCACTGACACGTTTTTTACTGCAATCACACGCGTAACCACAGCATCACCAGGCACATTACTGTCATTCGCGCCCACAACTGGGATAGCAGAGGTTTTGGCATCTTTATCACGAATAACTTTGAGTACGCCATCTTCCATTTCCACAACAGCAAAACCATAGACTTCCAATACGTTAAGGAAGAAACGGTAATACTGCTCATCATTAAGAAGATCATAACTGCGCACATTTACCTGACCACGAACCGCAGGATCAATAATGATCGTCTTATGTAATGAACGTCCAACAATATTGATGAACTCTTGAATATCTGTCCCTTTGAAATTAGCACTTAGCTCATCAGCCATTGCCGAACTACAAAGCAAGCTACTTGCTAACCATAGGGCACTTTTACCCATTAATTTTTTCACAAAAAACTCCTGCGTTTTCGTCTTTTTTGTCACGCAATGCACTGCTATTATTGCAGTTCAATGTGAATATCATGAACTTGACCGCCGCGTTCAACCGTCAAAGTAAAATCAGTCGCTGAAGAAAGCTCAGCCCAGAGCTTTGCCATCACACTTGGATCGGTCAGGCTATTTCCGTTAATCGCCACCGCTAAATCATTCGCTTTCAGGCCAACAGAATCAAATAAAATTCGGTCTTTACCCGGATTCACTCGATATCCCTGTACTTCGCCATCCTTCTTCACTTGAGATAAGCGGATATAACTAAATAGAGATTGAGGTTGAGCTAAAATTTTCTTTTTGATCTCAGCTAATTTCGAGCTGTCGACATTCGGTTTAGTCGCGTTATTCGAGGTTGATTTTTGCGTAGCTGGCTGGGCTGATTTAGAGAATTTTAATCCCTCAAGCATCACGGTTTCATCACGACCACTATTGCTAATAATAACGCGATCGTTATACACCGCTTTTAATGTCACACGGGTACCATCAACAACTTCATTGACACCATAAGTATTCTGCTTACCGTTGTTTGTGATCACGGCAAAGGCGGATTGAGGATCACTGCTCGCGACAACCCCAACCAACTTTAAATTCAATCGCGTTTGTGGCGCGTCTTTTTTAACCGTGGCTTCAACCGGCTTTGGCTGCGCGTTATATTGCCCAAATAGATTCATGGACAATAAGTTACCGACATTAATATCAGATCCTGATGTAGCCACTTTTACTGACTTCGCTTGCCAAGGTGCCACTGTCGCTGGCGGCGCTAATAACATCCACACCATACGACCAGAAATCCACGCTAAAATAACCACTAGTAGCCACGTTAGTAGTCGTGTAAGTGTACGCTGAGATAGCGGGCGCTTTGTGATTATCATGGGCAGCCATGTAGATACTTGCATAGTGGAAATCCATTCAATGAATATCGGGAGGTATATTATCGCTCCCTATATAAACAAGGGGTATTGTAATCAACTTTTATGATCTCTTTTTAACACATTGAATGCTATTCATTATTGTAAAAAAGAAGCAAATTACTCAAAAGACTAACGATAATTTGTAATAAATTCTTGCTTGATGATTGAAAACCCCGATTAACATCACCATTTATTAGAAATAGGTGATAGCTGACGCTATTAAAACAATATGATATTTTATCGCCCCTTTGAATAAAGGAACCGTTATGGGTCAAGCGACATCCGAACTAAAACAGGTTCGTCTTGATAAATGGTTATGGGCTGCACGTTTTTATAAAACACGTTCTGTTGCTCGCACGATGATAGATGGCGGCAAAGTGCAATATAACGGACAACGCTCAAAACCAAGTAAGATGGTTGAAGTTGGCGCAGAAGTAAAATTGCGCCAAGGTAACGATGAAAAGACCGTTACCATCGAAAAAATCTCTGATACCCGCCGTGGTGCACCGGAAGCACAATTGCTATATCAAGAAACAGCACAAAGTATTGAATTACGGGAACGCCATGCACAAATGCGCAAACTCAATGCTTTTGATAGTCCGAGTCCGATCAAACGACCAGATAAAAAACAGCGTCGTGACATCATGAGATTCAAAAACATCAATACATCAGAATAAAAGGTTGCCAGCCTTAATCAATTCATCGTTGGTAATAGCAGAGTACTTTATATCAAGTAAGCCAAATGCTGAGCCACATGAGTTCATTGAAATACTGGGTATAACGCACTTAGATGCACTACCAAATATGATGCAGGGTTGGCACCACAGCTGGAGAGAAAGAGAAAATGACACAAGATTTTTTAAACCGTTACCTATTTGATGGCGTTTCAGTACGTGGTGAGTTAGTACAGTTAGGTGATACTTACCAACAAATTCTTTCAACCACTGAGTACCCAGCACCAATCAAAACACTACTTGGTGAATTGTTAGTCGCAACCAGTCTATTAACAGCAACGCTAAAATTTGAAGGCTCAATCACGGTACAATTACAAGGTGATGGTCCTGTTAGCCTCGCTGTGATTAATGGCGATCAGAACCAAAAGCTACGTGGTGTAGCTCGTTGGGAAGGTGACATTAAAGACGGTAGCACTATCCATGATCTAATGGGCAAAGGCTACATGGTGATCACAATCCTTCCTACCAAAGGTGAGCGTTACCAAGGTGTCGTTGGTCTTGAAGGTGAAACCATGGCGGAATGTTTAGAGACTTACTTTAAAAACTCTGAGCAGCTAAAAACACGTATCTGGCTACGTACCGGTGAGTTTGAAGGCCAACCTAAAGCTGCGGGTATGCTATTACAAGTAATGCCCGATGGTCAGGGCGGTGAAAGCGATTTTGAGCACTTAGAAACAATTACTGATACGGTAAAAGATGACGAACTATTTAGCTTAGATGCACAAGATCTACTGTACCGTTTATACCACCAAGAAGAAGTAAAAGTATTCGAACCACAAGCCGTCAGCTTTGAATGTAGCTGCTCTCGTGATCGTAGTGGTTCAGCAGTTATTAGCCTTCACCCTGACGAGATTGAAAAAATCTTAGCGGAAGATGGAAAAGTATCACTGCATTGTGATTACTGTGGTACCGACTATGACTTCGATAGCATTGATATTGCAGCACTTCGTGAAAATGCAGGCAATGCTGACGATAGCAAGGTTCATTAATTCTCGCTTCGTATTAAGCCTGAAATATAATTACAAAGCCGGCATATATGCCGGCTTTCTCATATTGCAAAACAACATTCCAGCTAAAACTTGAAAGTGAATCACTAAAAAGCGCTTCTTTTTTCACCAGAAATAATAATTCAACCCCCTAGATTTCTGCTTTAACCGCCCTGTAAACTAAATAAAAACATCTAATTCACACGCCCGTTAGCCTTTGCAAAAGCTAGGGTTATTTATGATGTATATCCCTGATTTAGCCCGTTATGGTTAATAGTTAAACAACATCTTACCCAAGGAGCGCCAATGAGCACAATGTGTGTCGATAATAAGGTTGCAACGAACATGGATTTGTCCCAATACGGAATACTCAATGTTACAGATGTGATTCGTAATCCTTCTTACGAAATACTGTTCGCAGAAGAGACGAAAACAGAGTTAAAAGGGTTTGAAAAAGGCATTGTCACCGAGCTCGGTGCAATTGCTGTTGATACAGGGATATTTACTGGTCGTTCACCACAAGATAAATTTATTGTCAAAGACGACACCACCCAAGATACCTTGTGGTGGTCAGATCAAGGCAAAAACGATAATAAACCACTTAGCCAACAAGCATGGCATGATCTTAAATCTCTCGTAACAGCGCAACTCTCTAACAAACGTCTTTTTGTGGTAGATGGCTATTGTGGCGCTAACCCTGATACACGTATATGTATTCGAGTGATCACTGAAGTCGCTTGGCAAGCACACTTCGTTAAAAACATGTTTATTCGCCCAACAGAAGCAGAGTTAGCAACATTTGAGCCCGACTTTGTGATCATGAATGGCTCGAAGTGTACTAATCCTAAATGGCAAGAGCACGGCATGAACTCAGAGAACTTCACGGTATTTAACCTCTCTGAAAAAATGCAACTTATTGGCGGTACATGGTATGGCGGTGAGATGAAAAAAGGGATGTTCGCGATGATGAACTACTTTTTACCTCTCAAAGGCATTGCCTCTATGCATTGCTCTGCCAATATAGGGGAAAATGGTGATACCGCTATCTTTTTTGGCTTATCTGGCACAGGTAAAACAACCTTATCAACGGATCCTAAGCGAGCATTAATTGGTGATGATGAGCATGGTTGGGATGACAACGGTGTGTTTAACTTTGAAGGTGGATGTTATGCAAAAACCATTAATCTTTCAAAAGAAGCTGAACCTGATATCTACCATGCTATTCGTCGTGATGCGTTACTGGAGAACGTAACCGTACGTAATGATGGTTCTATCGATTTTAATAATAATTCAAAAACAGAAAACACTCGCGTGTCTTACCCGATTTATCATATCAATAATATCGTAAAACCTATCTCAAAAGGTGGCCATGCCAATAAGGTTATTTTCTTATCGGCAGATGCTTTTGGTGTATTACCTCCGGTATCAAAGCTAACCCCCGAGCAAACTAAATATCACTTCTTATCAGGTTTTACTGCAAAACTCGCGGGAACGGAACGTGGTATTACAGAGCCGACACCGACTTTCTCTGCATGTTTTGGTAATGCTTTTTTAACCCTCCACCCAACAAAATATGCTGAAGTGTTAGTGAAACGTATGGAAGCTGCGGGAGCTGAAGCCTACTTAGTCAATACAGGCTGGAATGGCACCGGTAAACGTATTTCGATCCAAGATACTCGTGGCATTATCGATGCGATTTTAGATGGCTCAATTGATAGCGCACCAACCAAACAAATTCCTATTTTCAATTTAACCGTACCAACGGCATTACCCGGTGTCGCCTCTGAAATTCTAGATCCTCGTGATACCTATACCGACCCACTACAATGGGAAAGTAAAGCCAAAGATCTTGCCAGTCGATTTATCGCAAACTTCGATAAATATACTGATACCGCAGAAGGCGAGTCTTTAGTCAAAGCAGGCCCGCAGCTCGATTAAGTGTCAAACAACCCAGCCCCTATCGGTAGGGGCTTTTTTATCTCTCACATCACTGATCTACTATAAATTCAAAACCATAGCGTGCCTCAAATCCGACTCACATATCTTGCCAAGTACTGATATTTGCGCCAATCTCATCATATAGATAATAAAATGTGTTAATGGCTTTCAGGGAATGAATTATGCGTTGGGTTGCCAAACTTATTGCTTCTGTATTACTGCTTGGCGGACTGAGTATTGTGGCACTGCTCGTATTGCTGCAAACCCGCTATGCCACTCCCATACTCAACCATACCCTCGCCTTTTTCTCCCACTATCAGTTAGCTGAAACACAATTACACTATGATATAAAACAACCACTACAAATAACGCTTCAACCACTCACTGTAAAAAAGGCGAATAAAACCTTATTGTCAGTTGACAGTATCTCTCTCGAACTTTCATCACGTTCATTACAAACGCAGCGTCTGGTGTTTTCCAATGTCATTATTGATGGGATCGATTTACATCATCAGCAATGGGATAAATTTGAACAACTCTCAGCCTTTTCTATTGATCGTTTAGCAATTAATGATCTCTCAATAGCCACTCCCGCGATAACAATCAACCATGCACAGCTTCAAATCGATAATTGGCAATATATTGATCCTCAGCAACCTTGGTGGCTGCAATTTAGCGGGCAGTTTCAATTAAGCGTTCCTCAAATAACATGGCACAATCAAACGCTAGAAAATCTGTTATTAAACGGGACAAAACAGAAGCAACAGTGGCAACTGACAGGATTTTCAGGGAGATGGCAACAAGCGAACTTTAATGGTACGGCAAACTATAACAGTGACACCCAGTTATTAACGTTAGATCAACTCACGCTAACCAACCTTCGCATCCAACAATCACAACCATTAGCCGCATGGCCGCAATGGTTAGCAGATGCCACACCCGTTCGTCATATCATGATTAAACGCGCTGACGTTTTAGATAGTAGTATTGAACAACCTATTTGGGCTGCTGATAATATTAGTTTGTCATTAGAAAACTGGTCATGGCCTAACAGTTACTGGCAACAAGATAACGCCCATTTATCTGTGAGTGCCAGTAATGCGAAATGGCACGATATCGTATTTGAACAACCGATCGTTGAGCTGAATTTCATGCCGGAAAAGATCAACAGTCAGGGTATTTCGGCTCAGTTACTCAATGGTTATATACGTATGGATGGTGACATTTCACCTGACAAGATCAAACTAAAAAAATTGTTGGCCTCAGGAATAAAAGGCTTTCTTCCTCCACACTGGTTCCATACGACAAAAACATTAACCTCAAGGCTATCAGAGCTAACTATCGATAAGCTTGATATCAATAATATACAGTTAACATCAACAGACACTCAGCTACCGTTTCAACTCGCCGGGATCAATATTGATGGTAATGGTGTAGTAGTAAAGCATCAGCATCAATGGGGCTTATGGCAAGGCAACCTTGATACCAGCCTTGGCTTTGCCAGCATCAACCAAATTGTTTTTATCGATCCGATTGTAGAAATGAGCAGTGCCAATGGCGATTGGGCGATCAATAAATTTGTCTTACCTTTTACTGATGGCATGCTAACAGCTAATGCGGATATTCAATTAGCACAACAAGGTCAGCCTTGGTCTCTTTCTATCTCTAGCGATAGTGTTCCCGCTGCTCTCATTTATCGTTGGTTCAAATTACCACTGCCATTAAACGGTAAAATTGACGGAACATTACACGCACAAGGATTAGCAAGTAATCGCCAAAGCTTCAATTACAGTTTATCTGGACAAACCGCTCTCACCTTTAGAGATATTCATTTAGATAATATTGCACCAACCCAATTACTCACTCATTGGAAAACAAAAGGGAATTTACTCGGTACGGTATTAGGTAGCAGCAATGAAAATAGCGATAGTAATGCTCAAGCATTAATACTATCGCCACTGAATATCACGGCTGAAAGGGGAAGAATTACCATTCCTACTTGGCTCGCAAGCAATGATAATTTTAGCCTATCACTCACCAGTCAATGGGATCTGGCGCTCCCAACACAGCAACAACTGGAGTGGGTATTAAAGGAAAACTGCCAACAAGTCGATCGTCGTTGGCATGCCGATCAAATAGAAGTGAATTCGTTTTCAACGTGTAGCGGCAAGATCAAATAAGTACCGGTAAAACTGGAAGCAACTTTACCACCGCTATACACATTCACATCGACACTGATACGACCTTTACGACCTTTCGCTAAGCGATCAATATCACCACGTAAGTTTTCTATGGTGCTCACCGCTTTAGGTCGTTCAGTCACAGGTGCTGAATAGCGGATATGGCTATCAACCAAAATGATATTGCCCTCTAATCCACGTTCTTTCAGCAATAACCAAATAAAACCCCATCCCGCTAAGGTTGCCATGGTAAAAATGCTCCCCGCAAACATAAACTCATTGGGGTTTAAATTAGCATTAAACAGCGCACTCACCTCAAAGCGATAACCTGTGTATTGGTTGATTTTTATCCCCATTTTATCGCTGATCGGGATCTGTTGTTGCCACAGTGTTTGTAACTCCTGACACCATTCAGGATGACGCACAACTTCATTTAATGGCTCTAGATGTTTCAGCATTTGTTGGTGACGAACAGGACCTCGCTCATCACTCAATTCACCTTCACTGGCAAAACCATTTTTTAAATAAAAAGGAATAGCATCTTCACGGGCATTACACACCATCCGCTTAGCACCGTCTTGCCTTGCGAGTGACTCTAAAGCCATTAAAATTAAGCCACCTAAACCATGGCGGCGAACATTAGGATCAACCGCCATGTAACGTACTTGTCCCTCATTATCAGGCGTTAAATATAAACGCCCAATCGCCACCACCTGATCACGATTATTGATGATCATACGATGTTCACTCAATTCATCATACGCATCACGTTCAGAGCCTTGTGGCATCTGCCAAGGTTCACGCAACATCCGCCAACGAAAATGGTAATAGCTCGCCAACTGCTCATCTGTTTGAGGCGTCACTAATCGAAACATGAATTCCCTCTCTTTCCATTCTCGGTTTATGGTGTATATCTGATACTAATGTGATTTTCTAGACTTGTAGCCAAAACGTCACTGGACCATCGTTATTTAGTGCTACTTGCATATCGGCAGCAAAGATACCCGTTTCTGTCTGAATTTCTTTTACCTTACATTGTTCGACAAAATATTCATAAAGACGTTCAGCATCAACAGGTGCAGCCCCACTCGAAAAACCTGGCCGCATACCCTTTTTAGTATCCGCCGCTAACGTAAATTGTGAAACCACCAACACACTGCCACCCGCCTGCTGCACGTTTAAATTCATTTTGCCATCGTCATCACTAAAGACACGGTAACCGAGCACTTTATCACGCAGCTTTTGTGCTTTTGCTTCGTCATCACCTTTTTCAACGCCTAACAGCACTAACAAGCCTTTGCCAATGGCGCCAGTGATCTGTCCATCCACTGTCACGCTAGCCTCAGTAACTCGTTGGATCAGTGCAATCATTTTTCTTCCTCTTTCATATTCTGCGACGTGTCATCCGATTTTTGCTCTGTCGGTAATGATAACTGATTAGCCTGATCCCAAAAACCACGCTCACCTAAACTAGCGGTGATCTCTGCGCCCAGTAAAACAATGCACCAACATAAATAAATCCAAACAAATAAGATAGGAATTGCAGCTAAGGCGCCGTAAATCATCTGATAAGAATGAAAATGCGCGAGGTAAATCGCAAAACCTTTCTTACTTAGCTCAAATAAAATACTCGCACTTAGACTACCAATCAGTGCATGGCGGAACGTCACTTTACCATTCGGCACTAATAAGTAGAGCAATAAAAATGCCAAGCTAGACATAAGAGAAGGAAACCAGCGTAAGGACTGCTGTAAAAGGCCGTGTAATGCTTGATGTTCAAGCAATGCCAGTGAACCAAGGTAAGAGCTTACCGCAATACTAGAACCCAACAGAATCGGTCCTAACGTTAAAATCATCCAATAGATTGAAAATGAAATAACCCAACGACGTTTCTGTTTAATTCGCCAGATATAATTTAACGAGGTATCTATTGATGAAATCAACATCATGGCAACCACAAACAAAGCCGCAATACCGACAGCCGTCATTTTGCCAGCATTAGAAACGAACTCATTTAAGTAGGTTTTCACGACCGCGCCAGCCGCTGGTACGAAATTCTCGATCACAAAGTTTTGTAATTGCTCACCGAGCCCTGCAAATACTGGCACTGCTGATAACGCCGAAATAACAACAGTAATGAGCGGCACCAGTGATAATAAAGTGACATAAGCCATTGAGCCTGCGGTAACCGTTAAACGATCATGATTCACTCGCTGGATTAAATACGAAAAATAATCCATCATCAGATGGATTTTGGGACCTAATTGCAACTTCGCCATTGGTTTGTTGTCAGCCTTATAACTTTGTTCTATTAATCTTATACACATTGTGAAAAGGCTTTCATTTTTTTGCCTTCTCTCAACTCTTTATTTGCGTCTTATCAATCAATTCTCTCTTGTTAGAACAAACGTTAAGATTGATTTATTTCAGCGCAGCATGCCTTACTAGGAGCATAACATGCCTTATTTTCTTGCTATTTTACTTAGCGTTAGCTTACTTTCAGGCTGTCAATCAGCCTATTACTCAGCGATGGAGCAAGTTGGCGTCCACAAACGTGACATCATGGTTGATCGGGTAGAAGACGCCAACGCAGCACAAAAAGATGCACAACAGCAATTTACCAGTGCGCTTGAAGGGCTTAAAGCATTAAATAATTTCAATGGTGGTGAGTTAGAAGCCGCATACAATGACGTTAATGATCAATACAAAGACAGTGAAGCAGCAGTCAATAAAGTCAAAGATCGTATCGCTGCTATTGAAGATGTGGCTGATGCATTGTTTGAAGAATGGAATGACGAGCTTGCGCTTTATAAGAGTGCAACACTGAAACGTGATAGTGCAAACAAGCTACGCGCTACCAAAGTACAGTATCAAAAAATGCTATCTGCGATGAAACGTGCAGAGCAAAAAATGGAGCCGGTGTTAGATACTTTGCGTGATAACACATTATACCTAAAGCATAACCTAAATGCTGCCGCCATTGGCTCACTACAAGGTGAGTTCAACTCACTGCAACGCGAGATCCAACAAGCAATCCGCGATATGAACAGCGCTATTGCAGAATCTAACCGCTTTATTGGTCATCTAAAGAAATAAGCTATCGACAAGGTGAGTCAGCGCCAGCGGCTCACCTTTTCTTTGCCCTAACTTCCCTGCCCGACACTTATCTTCAACCATTCGCCACAATCCCCCCATATTTCCACCCTTCAGATACAACAATCCCCCGATTGTTACCAACCGAGGGATTGCTTAATAACTAATGAAATTAATCAGTAATTACTTTGTACGACCAGCACGCTTACGATCGTTTTCAGTAAGAAGTTTCTTACGAATACGGATGCTTAAAGGTGTCACTTCTACTAGTTCATCGTTATCGATGAATTCTAGTGCTTGCTCAAGTGTGTACTTGATAGCTGGAGAAAGAGTTTGCGCTTCGTCAGTACCAGAAGCACGAACGTTTGTAAGCTGCTTACCTTTCAGGCAGTTAACTGTAAGGTCGTTAGAACGGTTATGAATACCGATGATCTGACCTTCGTAAACTTCGTCTGCGTGCTCAGCAAATAGACGGCCACGCTCTTGTAGGTTAAACAATGCATAAGTCAGTGCTTTACCTGTTGCGTTAGAAATCAATACACCGTTGTTACGCTGACCGATAGTACCGCCCTTGTGAGGACCGTAGTGATCAAACGTATGGTAAAGAAGACCTGAACCTGAAGTCAGTGTCATGAACTCAGTTTGGAAACCGATAAGACCACGAGAAGGCATCATGAAGTCCATGCGAACACGGCCTTTACCATCTGGTGCCATATCAGTTAGCTCACCTTTACGAAGACCGATATTTTCCATGATACCGCCTTGGTGCTCTTCCACCACGTCGATTGTCACAGTTTCAAACGGTTCCATTAGCTGGCCGTCTTCTTCTTTGATGATAACTTCTGGACGTGATACTGCTAGCTCGTAGCCTTCACGACGCATATTTTCGATCAGGATAGATAGGTGAAGTTCACCACGGCCTGATACGCGGAATTTATCTGGGTCAGCTGTTTCTTCAACACGTAGTGCAACGTTGTGTACTAGTTCTTTTTGAAGACGCTCTAGGATGTTACGTGAAGTAACGAACTTACCTTCTTTACCAGCAAACGGAGAGTTGTTTACTTGGAAAGTCATAGTAACTGTTGGCTCATCAACAGAAAGAGGCGTTAGCGCTTCAACACAGTTCTGATCACAAATAGTGTCAGAAATCTTAAGCTCGCCAAGACCTGTGATTGCAATGATGTCGCCCGCTTTCGCTTCTTCAACTTCATGACGCTCAAGACCTAGGTAACCTAGAACTGTACCTACTTTACCGTTACGCTTAGAACCGTCAGCACTTACGATAGTGACTTGTTGGTTAGCTTTCACTGTACCACGAGTAATACGCGCAACACCGATAACACCAACGTAAGAGCTGTAATCTAGCTGAGAGATTTGCATCTGTAGTGGGCCATCAACATCTACTGAAGGCGCTGCAACGTTATCAACGATAGATTGGAACAATGGTTCCATGTTCTCGCCAGTTTCGCCTTCTTCTAGTGTTGCCCAACCGTTTAGTGCTGATGCGTAAACCACTTGGAAGTCTAGCTGTTCGTCAGTTGCACCAAGGTTATCGAATAGGTCAAATACTTGATCCATAACCCACTCAGGACGTGCACCTGGACGGTCAATCTTGTTGATAACAACGATTGGCTTAAGACCGTATGCAAACGCTTTTTGCGTTACGAAACGAGTTTGAGGCATCGGGCCGTCAACTGCATCAACGATAAGCAATACAGAGTCAACCATAGACATGATACGCTCTACTTCACCACCGAAATCGGCGTGTCCAGGGGTATCTACGATGTTGATGCGGTAGTCATTCCAGTTGATTGCTGTGTTCTTAGCAAGAATGGTAATGCCACGCTCTTTCTCGATATCGTTAGAATCCATCACACGTTCTTCGGCTTCGCCGCGACCCTCTAACGTGCCAGACTGCTGTAGAAGTTTATCAACCAAGGTAGTTTTACCATGGTCAACGTGAGCAATAATTGCGATATTTCTTAATTTATCGATCGATTGATTAGACATTAGTTTCACATTCACTCAGAACATGCAGCATCTTCACTAGAGGCTACTTGATTAAAAAAACGGCTCATAATTTAACAGATTTTACGCCAAAACCCACGAAATATGTGATTTATATCACCAGCTTTTTTATGACCATGCTCTAGAGCCGCATTTTTACTCGCTTTTTGGCCTGATTTTATTTTTTTGAACCCTTCTATTCAGACCATAAATCCCCACTTAACCCTGTTTTCTCACTCCCTACGGATAAAAACATCATTAGAGGTACACAGTTCTCCTTTAATAATAAAAACTCTTTTTTAAGGAGATTATGAATTGACAATAATTTTTAACATCGCGATAGTAAGCATGTTCTATTATTGTTAATGACACATCGATGCACCAAAACAGTGCATCAATGCATCAATATAGTGCAAAAATGGATTAATTAAGCTTTAGCAATGCGTAAAAACCGCATTCTTAAAGCTTTTAAAAATTGGCATGGTTTTCGCTTAAGAACATTCAGAACTGCTCATTCTCAGAAATGAGCAACACTAGATTTGCGGCCATGCCCTTATATAACACCGGAGGTTACTCAAGATGTCAGTAGAAAACGTACTAGCGCTGATCCAGGAAAATGAAGTTAAGTTTATTGACCTACGTTTTACCGATACAAAAGGTAAAGAACAGCATATCTCGATCCCATCTCATCAAATTGATGCTGATTTCTTCGAAGAAGGTAAAATGTTTGATGGCTCTTCAGTTGCAGGTTGGAAGGGTATCAACGAATCAGACATGGTAATGATGCCTGACGCATCAAGCGCGGTACTAGACCCATTCACTGAAGACGCTACGCTAAATATCCGTTGTGATATTTTAGAGCCAGCAACAATGCAAGGTTACGACCGTGATCCTCGCTCTATCGCGAAGCGTGCAGAAGAGTTCATGCGTTCAACAGGTATCGCAGACACGGTTCTTATCGGCCCTGAGCCAGAATTCTTCCTATTTGACGATGTTAAGTTTAACACTGACATGTCTGGCTCTTTCTTCAAAATTGATGACGTAGAAGCTGCATGGAATACCGGTTCTGATTTCGAAGGCGGTAACAAAGGTCACCGTCCAGGTGTTAAAGGCGGTTACTTCCCAGTAGCACCTGTTGATTCATCACAAGACATCCGTTCTGCTATGTGTTTAATCATGGAAGAAATGGGTCTAGTTGTTGAAGCTCACCACCACGAAGTAGCAACAGCAGGTCAAAACGAAATCGCAACACGTTTCAACACGCTAACAACAAAAGCGGATGAAATTCAGATCTACAAGTATGTTGTTCATAACGTTGCACACGCATTCGGTAAAACAGCAACCTTTATGCCTAAGCCACTAGTAGGTGATAACGGTTCTGGTATGCACGTTCACCAATCACTAGCAAAAGATGGTGTAAACCTATTCTCTGGTGATAAGTACGGCGGCCTTTCTGAAATGGCACTTTACTACATCGGTGGTATCATCAAGCATGCGCGTGCAATCAACGCATTTGCTAACCCTGCTACGAACTCATACAAGCGTCTAGTTCCAGGCTTTGAAGCTCCAGTAATGCTAGCTTACTCTGCGCGTAACCGTTCAGCGTCTATCCGTATTCCTGTAGTACCAAGCCCTAAAGCACGTCGTATCGAAGTACGTTTCGGTGATCCAGCGGCTAACCCATACCTAGCATTTGCTGCAATGCTAATGGCTGGCCTTGACGGTATCCAGAACAAGATCCACCCAGGCGAAGCGATGGATAAAGACTTGTACGACCTACCAGCAGAAGAAGCAGCTGAAATCCCAACAGTTGCAGAATCGCTACAAGGCGCATTACAAGCACTAAGCGACGACCGTGAGTTCCTAACGTCTGGCGGCGTATTCTCTGATGACTTCATCGATTCTTACATCGCACTGAAATCTCAAGACGTTGAGAAAGTAAACATGACAACTCACCCACTAGAGTTTGAACTTTACTACTCTGTTTAAGTAATCACTTAATTACTAAACATTAAATACTTAGGCCTGCTTCACAAGCAGGCCTTTTTGATCTTGTTGTCACCCGCAAACCAACGACAATAATGAATCTTATTCACGACCACTCTTGTTCGTGCAAACAAACTTGGAGTTAACGGATGAAACTCTCTCGTTTTTTTAATCTACTCAGCCCAATTTTTATTACCCTAATATGGACCGCTGCGAGTTCCGCCCAAGCCTCTACCATCTACTCATGGACAGATGAAAATGGCGTGGTGCACTTTACCGATCAACCTCAAACCCCCGATGCCACTGCTTACCCTTTAAGCGTGACAGAAGTCAGTGGCAATATTGAACAAACCGCAGATACTATTGACACTCAAACCACTGATATTACCGTGGTAGAAGAGCCAGCAAAAACCATTACAACCGTCAGTTTAGTTTCGCCTATGCATGAGCAAACCATCCGCAATAACGAAGGTATCATCAATATTCATGCGGTCACCAACAGCAAACTTAACAATCAAACCCAAGCGCAATTAGTATTAGATGGCGTGGTGAAAGGCGAGCCTCAAACAGAACTCACTTGGACATTAGATAACATTGATCGTGGCAGCCACCAATTACAAATTCAACTAGTTAAAGGCGGCAAGGTTATTGCATCGTCAGACAGTATTACCGTTTATCTGCATCGAGCCACAGTGAAGGCGAACAAGCCAATGCCAGTACAGCCTCGCTAATCCACAGTTTCACCAATTAACAGTGCCCGATCAGCAATAAACAGGTTACACTCAGATGCACCAATTTGGTGCATTTGACCTAAATAAGCCTATTGATGGTTTAGGTAATCAACAAGGATGCTGATTGTGACTACCGCTTTTACCCCTATAATTATTGACAACCTTGTTACTGCAATCATTTTACTGGATGAGCACTTAACGATTCGTTATGTCAATCCTGCCGCAGAACAACTGTTATCGTCGAGTAAGCGCCGTTTGCTGGGCATTACGTTACCAGAGTTATTACAGTATTCATCTCTTGATCTCGATTTAATCGCAGCCACACTGCAAAGTGGTCAAGGCCTAGCTGATAGCGATGTCGCTTTTGTGATTGATGAACAGCGTCAACTTCTCAGCTTGAATGCCAGCCCTATTTCGTGGCAAAAAAATCTTTTCGTGATGCTGGAGCTTAAACCTATCGATCAACAACGTCGTATTAGCCAAGAGCTCTCTCAATTAGCTCAGCAGCAAGCAGCGAAAGAATTAGTGCGAGGGTTAGCTCATGAGATAAAAAACCCACTAGGTGGCTTAAGAGGCGCTGCACAGCTACTTGAAAAAGCACTACCCGACCCTAGTTATGTCGAATATACCCAAATGATTATTGAGCAAGCCGACCGATTACGTAATTTGGTCGATAGGTTATTAGGCCCGCAACGGCCAGGCATCAGAAAGACCGATAATATTCATCTCGTATTAGAAAAAGTACGTCAGCTGGTCATACTGGAAAACGACAATAACCTTGTGATTGAGCGCGACTACGATCCAAGTCTGCCCGAGATAGAAATGGATACCGAACAACTCGAGCAAGCCTTACTCAACATTGTCAGTAACGCCGCTCATGTTCTAAAAAAACAAAATGGCGGGATCATTAAACTCAAAACTCGCACAGCCCATCAAGCCTTGATCCAAGGCAAATACGCCCGTATCGCCGCGAAAATTGAAATTATCGATAATGGTCCGGGGATCCCAGCAGAAATCCAAGACACCTTATTCTATCCAATGGTAACCGGTAATGCTGATGGCACAGGGTTAGGGCTATCGATCTCGCAAAACTTAATAGACCAACATAACGGCAAAATTGAAGTGATTAGCTGGCCAGGACACACCAACTTTACGATCTATTTACCAATACAATAATAACGATAGGAGAGTAACGTATGAGCAAAGGATTAATTTGGGTTGTCGATGACGACAGCTCTATTCGCTGGGTAATGGAAAAGACACTTATAACAGCAGGCATGAAGTGTGAAACCTTTGCCAATGCCGATAGTGTACTTGAAGCGCTAGAGCGCAATGTCCCAGATGTATTGGTCTCTGATATTAAAATGCCGGGAACAGATGGCTTAACGTTACTAAAACTCTTACAACAAGATTACCCACTCTTACCGGTGATAATCATGACGGCACATTCAGACTTAGATGCCGCTGTGAATGCCTATCAACGTGGGGCATTTGAATATCTCCCTAAGCCATTTGATATTGATGAAGCCGTAAGTTTGGTTGAGCGCGCGGTTAGTCATAGCCAAGAGCAGAAACGTCAACAGCAACCAGAAACGGAAATAAAAGCAGTACCTGAAATTATCGGTGAAGCCCCTGCTATGCAGGAAGTTTTCCGTGCTATTGGTCGCCTTTCTCGCTCATCCATCTCGGTGTTGATTAACGGCGAATCTGGCACAGGTAAAGAGCTTGTCGCTCACGCTTTACATCGCCATAGTCCACGCAGTAAAAATGCTTTTATTGCCCTGAATATGGCTGCTATTCCCAAAGACTTGATTGAATCAGAACTGTTTGGACATGAAAAAGGCGCATTTACTGGCGCCAACAGTGTTCGTCAGGGGCGATTTGAGCAAGCCAATGGTGGAACACTGTTTCTCGATGAAATCGGTGATATGCCATTAGATATTCAAACCCGTTTACTGCGTGTCTTAGCGGATGGGCAATTCTATCGTGTCGGTGGGCATTCTCCTGTTAACGTCGATGTCCGTATTATTGCAGCAACGCACCAAAACCTAGAGCGTCTTGTCGCAAGTGGTGATTTTCGTGAGGATTTGTTTCACCGCTTAAACGTTATTCGGGTGCATTTACCGTCTCTAAAAGATCGTCGCCAAGATATCCCTCAACTGGCGCGCCACTTCCTGCAACGCGCGTCGAACGAGTTAGGAGTAGAAGTCAAAACCCTGCACCCTGACACGACCGAACAACTAGCAGCACTGGATTGGCCGGGTAATGTTCGCCAACTAGAAAATATTTGTCGCTGGCTTACTGTCATGGCCAGCAGCAGTGAGGTTTTACCTAGCGATCTCCCCCCTGAGTTACTGGAAAATAATCAAACCACTTTATCAACTCAGCAAGAGAATCAACATTGGCAACAAGGCCTACAACAGTGGGCAAAGCAAGAATTGCAGCAAGGTAATGAAAACCTATTGGCAGAAGCCCTACCTGAGTTTGAAAAAATCTTACTCGAGACGGCGCTACAACATAGCCACGGTCATAAACAAGAAGCGGCTCGATTATTAGGTTGGGGAAGAAATACCCTCACCAGAAAACTCAAAGAGCTAGGTATTAACGACTAATCATCGCTATATAATATCGAGTTGCAGGTGAAGGCGATCACATTTAGCTGCAACGATTATGTTCACGTTATACACTTTGCTTATACTTAACGCTCAGTTTTCATCGGAATAATCATAATGATCAACAAGCATCTTCCTTTAACGGATCTACACCGTCACCTTGATGGCAACATTCGCCCTCAAACTATCCTAGAACTTGGACAGCAATTTAATATGGCGCTACCAGGCCATGATCTAGAAAGTTTACGCCCACACGTTCAGATCGTTGAAGCTGAACCTAGTCTTGTAGCCTTTTTGTCAAAGCTAGACTGGGGGGTTGCAGTATTAGGCGATCTCGATGCTTGTCGTCGTGTCGCTTATGAAAACGTTGAAGATGCCTTGCATGCACAAATTGATTATGCCGAACTACGTTTCTCACCTTACTACATGGCAATGAAGCACAACTTGCCGATCGCAGGTGTGGTTGAAGCCATTATTGATGGAGTAGAAGCTGGTTGTCGTGACTTTGGTATCAAAGCGAACTTAATCGGTATAATGAGTCGTACCTTTGGTGTTGAGGCTTGTCAGCAAGAGCTTGATGGCTTACTAGCCCACAAAGATAAATTGGTCGCTATTGATTTAGCCGGTGATGAATTAGGTCAGCCTGGCGCGCAATTTAACCCACACTTTAAACAAGTTCGTGATGCAGGTTTACGTGTAACCGTTCATGCTGGTGAAGCAGCCGGCTCTGAAAGTATGTGGCAAGCCATTAATGAGCTTGGCGCAGTACGTATTGGTCACGGTGTAAAGGCAATTCAAGATCCAAAACTGATGGATTATCTAGCAGAGCATAAAATTGGTATTGAATCGTGCATTACCTCAAACATTCAAACCAGTACTATTAGCAATATCAAAGATCACCCTATCAAGCCATTCCTCGAGCATGGCATTTTAGCCTGCCTCAACACTGACGACCCTGCCGTTGAAGGTATTGAATTACCTTACGAATATGAGGTAGCAGCACCCGCTGTTGGATTAAGCCAAGCGCAAATCGAACAAGCACAACGCAATGGCTTAGAGATCGCCTTCTTGAATGAAAGCGAGAAACAAGCACTTCGCGAGATGGCAGCACAACGTAGTTAATCACTCACGCGATAAAAATCAGATAACAAAAAGCCCCATTCCAGCATTGCTCGAATGGGGCTTATTATTTAATCCAAGAAGATTAAATCACTCGTGAAAACTGCTGTTGGCGAGCGCGATCACGTAAGTATTTATCGAAACACATACAAATATTACGGATCAATAAACGTCCCTTCAGCTCAACGAAGATATGTTGCTGATCCACCGCTACTAACTCATCATCAATAAAGGTCTTTAAAAGCTCTAAATCTTCAGCAAAATATTGATCAAAATTGATATTAAATTCCGCTTCAATCGCTTTCTTATCAAGCTGGAAATTACAAATAAGGGCTTTGATCACTTCACGACGCAGTAAGTCGTCCGCATCTAGCGAGACCCCTTTCCACAGTGCGTTTTGTTTTTCTTCAATATCGCGGTAGTAATGCTTTAACTCTTTTTGGTTCTGTGCGTAGCAATCACCAATCATAGAAATAGCGGATACACCCATACCTAATAAATCACACTCACCTTGAGTGGTATAACCTTGGAAATTACGGTGCAGAATCCCTTCACGCTGGGCAATGGCTAATTCATCATCCGGTTTGGCAAAGTGATCCATACCAATAAATTGGTATCCTGCCCCCGTCAACGTCGCAATGGTATCTTGCAGAATACCTAATTTTTCTTTGGCACTCGGTAATAGCTCTTCGCTGATCTTACGCTGTGCCGCAAACAATTTAGGCATGTGGGCGTAGTTAAACACCGATAAACGCCCCGGATTCATCGCCAGTACTTGCTCTAATGTTTTCGCAAACATTTCACGATTTTGTAGCGGTAAACCATAAATCAAATCAAGGTTCGTTGAACGGAATCCCAATTCACGTGCACGCTCAACCATCGCAAAGATAAACGCTTCATCTTGCTCACGGTTAACCAGTTTTTGCACGTCTTTATTGAAATCTTGCACCCCAATGCTTAAACGGTTAAAGCCTTCGCCACGTAAATGGTCAAGAATATCGAGTTCAATTTCACGCGGATCGACTTCTATGCTGATCTCAGCATCATCATCAAAATTAAACGCTGCACGCAAACTATTCATTAAACGACTGATCTGCGCTGCAGTAAGGAACGTCGGTGTACCACCGCCCCAGTGCAATTGACTCACTTGGCGATTGCCCAATAAAGTCGCACGTTGTTTAATTTCTTGTTCTAGCTTATCCAAGTAGTCATCCGCTTTATGCTGATGACGGGTAATGATTTTATTACAGCCACAGTAGTAACAAAGCTTATGACAAAATGGGATATGAATATAAAGCGATAGCTTACGATCAGGATATTGCTTACATGCCATCTCAAATTCAGCAGACGTGAACGCTTCATTAAACTCTAATGCAGTTGGGTAAGAGGTATAACGCGGGCCTGAGTAGTTATACTTTTCAATCAGGGCCTGATCCCAAATAATCTGCTCATTTGACATGACATATTTCCAATATTGTAGGGAGAATAATGAGTTAAACGTGTAATGATAGTAAGACGAATAACACTTATAGTTTATAAGACAATACAGCCATCGCCTAATCAGATTAGACGATGACTGTAATCGTTCAGATCAAGTCATTAAGACTTCGTAGACAGGATGGCATCCAGTTCGATCGCAATAGCTTCTTGTAATCGAGTTTCAGCCTTCATTCGCTCCAGATCAAAGCGCATTCGAGCACGTTTCTCTGTTTGTTGACGCGCTTCACCGCGAGGCATATCTTTTACTACCTCATACAGCTCTGTAATAGCTGGATAAGTGGCTGCAAAATCAACACTCTTATCAGCCTGTAGCGCTTCCATCAACTTATACAAACGAATCGCCGCTTCAGACAAATCACATTGTCCTTGCTTGGTCGCTGCGGCAATCACATAAACGCTCTCTAAAATCGTATTATTACGCGTTTCTATCGCCTCTTTTTGCTGTTGTTCAGCACGGGCTAAAAAAACTTTATGGCGTTGATTTTGTTGGTATAGCTTAACAAGTAGCGTGCCCGCATAAATACCAAGCGCGGTTACAATTGTGCCACCAATAACAAGCAGAAGCGTCAAATCCTGCAACGGTTACTCCTTACCGAATTTATCTAAATCCATCTTTTCAAATTGATCGAGTAAATCATCATCAGACTTAACCGCTGGGCGGTACTCATCTTCCTCGAACAATTCAACTTCATCTTCTTCCATCAAACCAAGCTGCTTCATAAGCTGCTCAATACGATCAAGTTTTTGGTCGACTTGTTTCTGTAAGCCTGCACCTAACTTTTCACCAGCATCTAAGCGATCAAGAAGAACCATCAGCTGCGCATCATTTTCAAGCATTGCTAATTCTTGCTCTGCTGACATACGGCGTTGCTGTTTGGTCATTGGCTTTTTCGGCTCAACAATCAAAGGAATTGGTTTTTTACTACCAAGACGTGGGTCTTTTTTCTGCGCGGCATTACGCTGCTTAGTTTCTTCAACGGCAGAATGGCGACTACCAGTTTTTAAGCCTTTACGCTT
Organism: Photobacterium sp. GB-50; assembly: GCF_003026755.1. NCBI lineage: Bacteria > Pseudomonadati > Pseudomonadota > Gammaproteobacteria > Vibrionales > Vibrionaceae > Photobacterium > Photobacterium sp. GB-50. The sequence continues at coordinate 54,221 of NZ_PYNX01000016.1, read as the reverse complement.
TTTCGCTTTCTGGCGCTGGCGAGATTCGATCTCTAATTGGTTCGGCGTTTTATCGCGGTATACCGCTGGGCCTTCAGAGCCAATCTTACGGCCTCTTTTTTTACGGGTCATTACTGGGTTTTCCTCAGCAAAATCACATCATTTCCAACAAACTCAACTTCTAAGCCATCACGTTGCGCTAAAAAGCGGAACGTATCGCGACTAAAGAAACTAACGTGGGTTGGATCGTTCTTGTAATGCCAACGTGTAAACGCTTCGGCATCGGTTGCTAGCTTTGTCATCAACCCCAGCCATCCGCCAGGTTTAATCATACTCAGCAGCAGCCCCCATTCCTTCGCAGGCTGATTAAAATGTTCTATGGCTTCGGTACACGTAACAAAGTCATATTGACGCGTTAATACACTAGGATCAGGTGCAAAATATGGATCATAAATCGCCATATTATATCCCATTTCGTCCAACATAATGGAAAGTGTTGGACCAGGACCGCTGCCAAAGTCTAAACCATCTAATGGCCCAGCCGGTAAACGTTCCACTAATGGTGTCGCTAAACGACCTAAAAATTGGCGATAACCCATATCATCTGGATTATTTTGATGTTGATCATAAACCGCTTTTTCTTGTTCTGGCGATAACTGAGCCTCAGGATCAGCAAAAATTAACGCGCATTGCTGACAACGAAAATAGCAGCGATTTTTATCTTCAACAAATACTCCATGCTGTTCACTATGGCACAGTGGACATGGCTGCATGATCACTTCTCCGGTGTTGCCGATTATTAGCAAAATCGGAACTGGTGTAAAATCGAGCGGGCTATTCTATACCCAATCGCGGTCAAGATGTAGTTTTGCCGACAAATTGTGCAAGTTTATCTGTAAATACGATAATGATAGATAAAAGATCAACAAGTTAACTTGTTTATAATGCAGATAGAAAAAGAGGGGAAAAGAAAAAAGCGATAGGCTTGCACCTATCGCTCTATATGTAAGCCACTGGCTTATATTCTGTCTAGTCATCCTAACTAGCGTGTAACGTCCCGGTTAAGCAACGTTCCCTTTGTTATTAGTGCTTTCCTTGCGAACTTGTTGTTCGTCATCATCCTGATGAGTTTTACTCTTCCGTGTCCTGTCCATAGTAATTCAACTCGTCCTGAGTTGGCGTTCCATTTCGCTTACTATCATCCTGATAATAATGCCACCATCCTTGTGAGCACGTTATCCATAACGTACCACTTATTGCGACGACATCATGTCGTTGCAAAATCTTATCCGTAAGTGTCTTCCTGACAATCCAATACGCTTCTTGCGTCAACCCTAGTCATCCTAACTAGACGTCCTGTGATCCTTTGAGCTCCTGCTCATGCCATCCTAGCGTTTCCATCCCTTGTCGCTTTCCCTGTCGACACGAGATAATTTACAGTAACCAAAAACTGAAACAATGTACCGATATCACACTTTTAAAAGCACAAACCACTAAAAAAACGCAAACCATTGTTATTGAAGGATAATGTATTTTTATCTGCAAAATTTCGAGCTAAAACAACCCTCACAAATGGCAGATCTCTTACAAGCTGTTGAGCAAATAAGACAGAAGTAAAAATAGTCTTGCTGAATGAAGCACTAAAAGATATAAAACGATAACTATCAGGCAATAAAAAAGCAGCCTTTAGGCTGCTTTTTTTCAATTCGGATCAAGCGATTTTAGTGCAAGCCGCCGACATATTGTGACAACGCATTAATTTCATCATCACTTAATTTTGCAGCAACCGAACGCATCATCGCGTTCATATCATTAGCACGGACACCTGAACGGAACTCTTCCAGTTGAAGTTTTACGTATTCTGCATTTTGACCAGAGATCTTAGGGAATCCAGATAAGCTCGTACCATTGCCACGAGGACCATGACACGCAATACAGGCAGCAATACCACGTTCAGTATCGCCAAAACGATAAAGTTGTTGCGCGACTTCAACGGATTCTTTGGGGGAAGTATTATCTGATATAGGCAGAGAAGCATAATATACTGCGATATCTGCGATATCTTGATCAGAAAGGGCCATGGCCATTCCTCCCATAACAGGATTATTACGTCCCTGTTTTCCGCCGGTAGCCATTGCCTGTTTGTATTCTTTTAATTGCTTTTCAAGATATTTAGGATGCTGTCCAGCAAGCTTCGGGGATTGCTGCATCAACGCTGCATTGCCATCTGTACCATGGCAGGCGGCACACGTTACAGCTTTCAGTTTACCTGCTTCGATGTTGCCTTCTTCAGCCGTGGTCGAATAACTAGCAAGAAGGCTTAATATTAATATTAATTTCTTCATGACATTCCGTTTATAATTATAGGGCTTCCACTACCACAAGTAATGCTCACTTACATAGTATACAATACGATCACAAACCAAGCTCGGTTTCACATATTTTACACATCTTCACATAAAAGCAATCAGTCGACTACATGAAGACTGGACGGAGTTAACAGTGAATCAACCTCTCAACTACAGAAATACAAGTTTTATCACAAGTGCGCCAGATATTCGTCACTTGCCGCAAGATGCAGGCGTTGAGATTGCATTTGCTGGTCGCTCTAACGCGGGCAAGTCGAGTGCGCTAAACCGCTTAACCGATCAAAAAGGGTTAGCGCGTACTTCAAAAACGCCTGGTCGTACTCAACTGATCAATATGTTTGAAGTGGTTCAAGGCTGTAACCTTATCGATTTACCGGGTTATGGTTTTGCACAAGTCCCTCTTGAAATGAAATTAAAATGGCAGAAGTCGCTAGGAGAATACCTTCAGCGTCGTGAGTGCTTACAAGGCCTTGTGGTATTGATGGATATCCGTCATCCGATGAAAGATCTTGACCAACAAATGATTAATTGGGCACTTGAAAGCCGTTTACCTGTGCTGGTCTTACTGACTAAAGCAGACAAGCTAAAAAGTGGTGCTCGTAAAGCACAGGTGCTAAAAATCCGCCAAATGACTAAAGAGTTAGAAGGTGACGTACAAGTTGAAGCTTTCTCTTCGTTAAAAGGTATTGGCGTCGATCAAGTTCGCCGTAAATTGGATGAGTGGTACGCACCAGAGCTAGAGCGCCAACGTGTGCTTGCCGGTGGTGATGATGCTTTCCCTGAGCAAGTAGAAGAAGACAACGAGTAAAATACGTTGTTTATATAGCTCTAAGGATTGGAGCTATAAAAGTTCCCCACCATCTCGGTGGGGCAAATTAAGAGAGAAACAGGAGGTATTTTAGTTTTGTGCAACAAACAATAATGATTTCCACTCTTAGTGCAATCCCTTCCCTTTATATGACTCAACTTACATGTTTTTTTGCGACTCTCGACCATATTCCCCTCTGAATTCCGATATAAATATTGCTTACCCGCCTCTACTTAGTACATTATTTTCTTAACAAAATAACAACATAAAATGTTAATAAACCATGTTTAGTTCTGGAAGTTTATTACAACCACATTTAACCAAAAAAAGAGCAAAAAAAAACCACTCCCAATAGTGTAGGAATGGTTATTTCATGGATTTGTTGAACGGCTGATAATGTCATCAGCACTGACAGCAAATATGAACAAGAAGCTGTTTTTAGTATAGCGACTGTTTTTATTTTTTAAAGTATTTACTCTAAAAAAATAACAACTAAAAAGAAAATTTAAGAGAAAAAGGCGAACAAATAAGCCAAAAAGATCAAATAGACCAATGAACGACCATAATTTGATTAGTAATTAGCTAAATAGAGAGAAACGAAAAAGAAAGAAATAATCAACAGACAACAAAGAAAGGTATAAACGGAGAGAAAAAATTTTCGAGCGCACAATAAAAAACGCCCCGGTCCAAAGTGAGACCAGGGCGGCTGAATCAGCCAAATCCAATAACGTGAAACAAAAGGTCTGAAAGATAGAACATCTTACCTCTGTACCCTACACCTGTAACTGTATATCAAACGTGCAGTTTTTGGAACCCCTAAATGTAGTTTTTTTTCACTTTGTTGTAAGTAAATTTTACATATTGGTTTTTATTTGTCGCTTATTTTTAACAAAAAAAATAGCCAGCATCGTGCTGACTATTTATTATTATTCTTATTATTACCAATAAAAATTAGTGCGCTTGATCCCAGTTATCACCGTAACCAGTATCTGCGATAAGCGGTACATCCAGCGTCGCTGCTTGTTCCATTAATGCTTTAACTGATGCAGTTACCGCTTCAAGTGCTGATTCTTTCACTTCAAACACTAATTCATCGTGTACTTGCATTAATAAACGCACATCGCCTTCCGGTTGTTGTTGCACCCAACCATCAACCGCAATCATCGCCAACTTGATGATATCAGCTGCGGTTCCTTGCATTGGCGCATTGATTGCTGCACGCTCCGCTGCTTTTCGACGTAAACCATTACGTGATTTAATGTCTGGTAGATATAAGCGACGACCAAAGAGCGTTTCAACATAACCTTGCTCTGAAGCCGCATTACGCGTGCTTTCCATGTATTCTAAAACACCTGGATAACGCTCAAAATACACATTCATGTAGTTTTGTGCTTCATTACGTCCCATATCTAGCTGCTTCGCCAAACCAAATGCACTCATGCCATAGATCAAACCGAAGTTGATCGCTTTAGCACGGCGACGTTGCTCACTACTTACCTGCTCAATATCTAAGCCAAGGATTTCAGCGGCCGTTGCGGCGTGGATATCTTTACCATGACGGAAAGCATCTAATAATGCTTTATCACCGGATAAATGCGCCATAATACGTAATTCAATTTGAGAGTAATCGACCGCTAAGATCTTATACCCGCTTTGTGCGACAAACGCTTGGCGAATACGACGACCTTCTTCATTACGTACTGGAATATTCTGCAAATTTGGATCGCTTGATGATAGACGTCCGGTTGCAGTCACGGCTTGATGGTAAGAAGTATGCACTCGACCCGTTGCAGGATTCACCATCTTAGGCAACTTATCGGTGTAAGTAGATTTCAGTTTTGCAAGTCCACGATATTCTAAGAGTAACTTAGGCAGTGGGTAATCAAGCGCCAGCTCTTGCAATACTTCTTCATTGGTTGACGGTGTACCAGATGGCGTTTTCTTTAAAACAGGTAATCCCATTTTTTCAAATAGGATCGCTTGAAGCTGTTTTGGCGAGCTTAAATTAAATTCTTGCTCCGCAATTTCAAACGCTTTTTTCTCAATTTCATCAAGTCGAGCAGCGATCTCTGTTGATTGTGCGCCAAGCAACATACTGTCGACATAAACACCCGTACGCTCCATACGTGAAAGTACTGGCACTAATGGCATTTCGATAGTTTCAAAGACATGCTTAAGTTTGTCGTCAGCTTCTACTTTAGGATACAACGTATTGTGCAAACGCAAAGTAATGTCAGCATCTTCAGCAGCATAAGGGCCCGCTTGCTCTAAATCGATTTGATTGAACGTTAGCTGCTTTTTACCTTTACCTGCAACTTCTTCAAAGCTGATATTCTTATGCTCTAAATAACGTAGGGCAAGGCTATCCATATCATGACGCCCAACAACGCTATTAAATACATAAGATTCAAGCATGGTATCGAACACAATACCCTGCATTTCAATGCCATAACGAGCAACAATACTGGCATCAAACTTAAGGTTTTGGCCAATTTTCGCTTGTTTTGGATCTTCAAGTAACGGTTTTAACTGCTCAAGTACCCAATCACGGTCAAGCTGCGCTGGCGCATCAAGATAATCGTGAGCCACAGGGACGTAAGCCGCTTTACCTTCTTCAATCGCAAAAGACACACCGACGACATTCGCCGTCATGTAATCTAAACCATCGGTTTCGGTATCAAAGGCAAACGCCTCTGCCGCTTTTAATTGTTCAAGCCATGTTGCAAAACTTTCTTTATCTAAAACCGTTTCATACCCACTACGATCAATCGTTGGTGCAACGACTTTTTTTTCAGCTGGCACATCACCTGATTTTTCGTCAGCAACAATACGGCCATCACTTCCATCAAGCATTTCAGTTAACCAACGACGGAACTGTAACTTACCAAACAGCTCGGTGAGAGCATCTGTATCTGGCACACCTTTACGCAGTTCATCAGGTGTTACATCTAGCTCAACATCCAATTTAATGGTGGCAAGCTTATATGACATGTAAGCCGCTTCTTTATTATCAATCAGCTTTTTCGCCATGGTTTTTGAACCACGGAAACCGAGAGCGGCAATATCATCTAAATTATCGTATAAGGCATCTAACCCACCGATACCGGTAAGCAATGCTTTTGCTGTTTTCTCACCAACCCCAGGCACACCTGGAATGTTATCCACTTTATCGCCCATCAGAGCAAGGTAGTCGATGATCAATTCAGGACCAATCCCAAACTTATCCACAACACCAGCGGGATCCATCACAACATCAGTCATGGTATTGATCAAAGTAACATTTTGATCCACCAGCTGCGCCATATCTTTATCACCTGTACTGATAAGTACTGGCATACCTTGTTGTGATGCTTGTGTGGATAACGTGCCAATCACATCATCAGCTTCAACCCCAGAGATCGCGATCAATGGTAGCCCCATCGCTTTGATCACCGCATGCAATGGTTCGATCTGACTGCGAAGATCGTCCGGCATCGGTGGACGATTGGCTTTATATTCAGGATACATATCATCACGGAAGGTTTTCCCTTTCGCATCAAAGATCACTGCGATATGTTCGGTTGAAAATTGACGTAACATGCTACGTAGCATGTTTACAACACCATAAATTGCGCCCGTCGGCTCACCGTCAGAATTAGTGAAATTCGGTGCAGCATGGTAAGCGCGATAAAGGTAAGAGGATCCATCAATCAGGATCAATGGATTTTCTGGAATAGTTGCCATAGGGTTATTCTTATATCCAAGCGTTTGTCGTTCAGGTTAGTAGCTCTATTATCGACCATATTAGGCGTTGAGCGACAGGAAAAATGCAATAACCATAGAATGCCACGCCCTGTCGCAAGTGTTAACCAATGTTTTATTCTATTCTCACTTTTTCTGTGGATAACTTTGTTAGTATTTAATTTACGCCAGTTGATCGTTTTTTGGGTAATTTGATAAATAAGAAACTATTACAAACACAATCAACAACTTAACTATGAACCTTAATTTCGATCCTCGATCCCTATTTGATCATTAATTGTGGAAAACCTCATAGTGATAAAGCCAAATTCGGTAATAACATCATAAAAATCAGACGATTTGTTTAGTATCAAAACCAAAAATAACTAAATTGCGGTAATTTTAGCCGCTTATACACTATTTAATGGCAGAGATACCTATCAGTGAAAATTTATCTTCGATAAAAAACTAAAGCATAGAAAGTTGATCTCTTTTTTATCTTAATAGTGATCAATAAAGACGCTTCGATCGTGGCACAGTAAAATCACACATAAAGACTATGCCATCGTGAATGCAATAGAAAAAAATAAACGGCTTAACGATAACGGATCAATGGAAGATAAGAATAGACTAGACAGATCTTAAAAAAGAAAAAGCGACGCTACGATGAGTAGCGTCGCTCAGCAGAAGTGGTGTTCGGTTATTAGCCCTACACTAATAACACGCAACCGGAGCTGTAGTACACTGGAAGCAATGTGAGCAATGTCGTGCCATCAAGACGATATGATTATGTTCCATCCCTATCGCCTGAGTGCATGTTAATAATAACCATTCTCACTTGAGATGCAAGTATTTTATTGAGAATAATTGTCATTTGACACGATATTTTTTAACCAGTGTCTTCACTGTATAAAAAAACCGATCTTAGGATCGGTTTCTTCTTTAACCCTTATCACTAGTAACAAAACTATTGATTAGTCTTTGCCGCCACTAACGTTTGCGGTGGTAACGTTGTCAGCTTATCAATTAAGTAATTAAGTAATACGCCATAAATAGGCACAAATAGTCCGAGACTAATAATTAACTTAAAGCTGTAATCCACCAACGCAATTTCCGTCCAATTTGCTGCCATAAACGGATCGGGACTGTGGTAAAACGCAATACCAAAGAACGCAATGGTATCAATCGCATTACCAAAAATAGTGGAGGCCGTTGGGGCTATCCACCATTGTTTTAATTGGCGTAGGCGGTTGAATACCGACACATCTAAAATTTGCCCTAGCAAGTAAGCCATAAAACTGGCAATCGCAATACGAGCAACAAACAGATTAAATTCCGTTAAATGTCCTAGCCCTTGGTATTCGCCTTGGAAGAACAAGACCGATAATAAATACGATACGAGCAGTGCAGGCATCATGACACGGAAAATAATTTTACGCGCCATTCCAGCCCCAAAAATACGCACGGTAAGATCGGTAGCTAAAAAGATAAACGGAAAAGTAAACGCTCCCCAGGTGGTGTGATAACCAAATACGGTAAAAGGTAACTGCACTAAATAGTTACTCGATGCAATTACGAGTAAATGAAATAGCACTAAATAACCTAGGGCTTTACGTTGCTGTTGTGGAGTAAAAGAGGGTGAAGCTATAGCATTAGATTGAGATAAAGCAGTCGTCATGTGAGACCTTTTTGTCAATGGGGGGAGGGAACCCAAACATACTTTGCTGCCAGCGTTTTATCGCCAACAACGACCAGGTCGGCGATTATACAGAAACCAGCTTGCTTGCCTAGCTTTTGATCTTACCAGCGAGATTAATTTAATAAGCTCGCAATAAAAGTGAGTGTTTCTTCATCGTCATCACTCATGGCTTCAAGCCATAACGCACCGCTGTAATGCTCACCTTTTAACAGCAAACGACAACCTTCAAAATCAATCAACCAAATATGTAGATCTGCATTACTTTCTTTCTCTACCATCTTAGCATCAATGGCGAGTAAGAAAGATTCTGCGATCGTATCAAAACTATCGAAATCAAATGCCGGGCTTTTAATCGATAAAAAACGTGCGTCGCGTTCAAACTGACGAATACCGAATACGTGACTTATTACTGCTGTCATCATGACTCCTATTTATTGCTTTAAATAGCGGGCTTCAATCCTTGTTATCCCTTGATGTAACCAAGTGTTAATTAGCATTACAAAGGTTAAGGTTGCTCTAGTATTCCACTTATCATCGTGGTCTTATTGGGCTGCTGCTAGAGTACGTTATCGCGAGTCCCGTCGCATAACCTAGCAGCTCGGTGAAATGAATATTCCACCAAAAATACGCAAGCTGTTTTGTCGTGACCAAACACCCTATTAAGGCTGTTTCTTTAACGCATTCTAGCCGGGCTTACCATGAGCCCGGTTTTTTTATATCTATACTCAACTTGCTAGATTCGATATTTTAATGCGGCTCTTCAATTGCCAATAAATGATCACGGATCAAGCCTAAAAAAACCTCTCCGTATTTTTCTAGTTTACGCTGACCCACCCCGTTCACCGCAAGAAAGTCGCCATTTGACGTCGGTAATCGCTCTGCCATTTCCATTAAGCTGGCATCGTTAAACACCACATAAGGCGGTAGATCTTCTTCATCAGCAATCGCTTTTCGCAATTTACGTAACTTGGCAAACAATTTTTTATCGTACTGGCGATTCGCGAGTTTATTCACTTTCATGTTACGGGCAATATTATCCAGTCGCGGAACTGCAAGTTCTAAACCAATCTCAGCACGTAATAGTGGGCGGGCTTTTTCTGTTAATTGCAGTACGGAATTACGGCTAATATTCTGGGTTAAGTACCCCAAATGAATTAACTGGCGTAATACACTCACCCAATATTCATGGCTGTATTCACGCCCAATACCATAAGTACTTAATTTATCATGTCCATGCTCGCGGATTCGTTGGTTTTGCATCCCACGAAGCACTTCAACGATATAGGTAATACCGAAACTTTGGTTAACACGGTAGACACAAGACAAGGCTTTTTGCGCGACTTCGACCGCATTAAAACGCTGCGGTGGATCTAAACACACATCGCAATTACCACATGCCTCATCACGGTGCTCACCAAAGTAATGCAACAATACCTGACGACGACAAGTTTGTGCTTCAGCAAACGCGCCCATCGCATGCAGTTTATGACGCTCGACGTCCTTTTGCTGCCCTTCTTCTTTTTCATCTAAACAACGGCGAAGCCAGGCTAAATCTGAAGGATCGTATAACATTACCGCTTCAGCAGGTAAACCATCACGCCCTGCTCGACCTGTTTCTTGGTAATAAGATTCAATGTTACGAGGAATATCAAAATGCACGACATAACGCACATTGGGTTTATTGATCCCCATACCAAAGGCAACAGTGGCAACCACGATATGAATATCATCCCGTTGAAACGCCTCTTGAACATTGGCTCGCTCAACATGATCTAACCCCGCATGATAGGCCTCTGCACGTATGCCTTTATCTCGCAGTTTTTCACTGATCTGTTCTACTTTCTTACGACTATTGCAATAAATAATGCCGCACTGCCCACGCATACCTTCAACATAGCGAATAATTTGTGTTAACGGTTTATGTTTTTCCCACAAAATATAACGAATATTCGGGCGATCAAAACTGCCTAGATACTCATGAGGACTCTGCAATCCTAGGCGGCTAACAATATCATGGCGGGTTGTTTCATCTGCCGTGGCAGTTAATGCCATTATCGGTAGGTTTTCAAACGACTGCTTCAATCGTCCGAGAGCGGCATATTCTGGTCTAAAATCATGTCCCCATTGGGAGATACAATGCGCTTCATCAACCGCGACCATCGCCAGCGGTACGTCACGTAAACGATCAATAAAATCATACGTTAATACGCGCTCTGGCGAGACATAGACTAGCTTTACAGTCGCATCTTTCATCGCATCAAACACGGCGAGGATCTCATCACGTTCCATCGTCGAATTGATATAGGCGGCAGCAACACCATTGGCTTTAAGTTGATCGACCTGATCTTTCATCAATGAAATAAGCGGTGAAATAACCAGCGTGATCCCTTCTTTTAATAAGGCAGGGATCTGATAACACAATGACTTACCACCACCCGTTGGCATAATCACCAAGCAATCTTCGTCACGATTGACGGCATCAATCACATCCAGTTGACCTACACGAAATTGCTGATAACCGAAAATTTCCTGTAAAACAGACTCGCTCGTAGATGCTGATAATGCAGAACTGGGTCCATGATGGCAGACGGATGACATGATAAGTCTCTTGGCTAAACGGGGCGTTCATTCTATACCTAAAGCCCCCTTTGATGCGAGGTAGTAACTTGGCTATCAATTAAAAACTCGATGCTCTGGTTTTCCATCATCTTTTCAGCAATAAAATAAATACTGGTATATCAAGCGATCTTGTTTATATACTGCTATAGAATAAAAGTTAACCAATGTTAGATTTGGAGTTTCATGGAAGATAACAACAATCTCGCTAAGCGTGGGATCATTCTCGCTATTTCTGCCTATACCATGTGGGGAATAGCGCCGATCTACTTCAAATCCATTACCAGCGTTCCTCCGCTCGAAATACTGAGTCATCGCGTGATTTGGTCGTTCTTCTTCCTTGCACTCATTATTGCATTCAGCCGCCAGTGGGTGCGTGTCAAAGCCGTTCTCACTCAACCGAAAACGCTTTTCCTACTCACAATATCTGCGTTACTTGTCGGTTGTAATTGGCTTATTTTCATCTGGGCGGTCAATAACAATCATCTTTTAGATGCCAGTTTAGGCTACTACATTAATCCACTGTTAAATGTGCTACTCGGCATGTTGTTACTGGGTGAGAGGTTACGTCGCTTACAGTGGGCAGCAGTTTTAATCGCTGCGATCGGTGTTATTGCCGAGCTCATTCAATTTGGGTCATTACCTTGGATTGCCTTTGCACTTGCGACCAGCTTTGGGTTTTATGGCCTATTACGAAAAAAAATCAATATTGATGCTCAAACTGGCTTATTTATTGAAACCTTTGTGTTGTTACCGTTAGCCGCTATTTATCTCTTTTTTATCAGTAGCAGCCCAACGGCTAACCTGACGGATAATTCCTTCAATCTCAATTTACTGTTAGTCGCTGCCGGTATTGTCACTACCTTGCCTTTACTGTGTTTTACCGGTGCCGCAACGAAATTAAAGCTGTCTACCTTAGGTTTTCTACAATATATCGGCCCTAGTTTGATGTTCATATTAGCGACTTTTATTTATCAAGAGCCGTTTAAATTAGAACATGGCATTACCTTTGGCTGTATTTGGTTGGCGCTGTTGTTATTTAGTATTGATGGGATCCGATCTCATCAACAATCATCGAATAATAAAAATTAGCGACGAGCTTGTTTGCTTTTAGATAATCATTCGACATGTATGATAGAACTCTCATTTTTATTATCTAACTCAAGCAAATAAAAGTATAAAATAGCGTCCAGTTAACGACATTACTCCACTTATAAGGATTGAAGATGCCAAGGTTCACCTCCGCTACAGCCTTTTTATTGAGTGTTTGTTGTTTTTCATTTCCAGCATTAGCCAATGAAGTTCAACAAGCCTCTGATCACATTGAACCTGAGCCGAGTACTAACCAACAATCACAACCGTTGGTTTCAGGTAAAGAGTGGATGATCGCCACGGCCAATCCTTATGCCAGTCAAGCAGGAGCTGATATTTTACGTCAGGGTGGCAGTGCTGTTGATGCAATGATCACCGCGCAACTAATATTAGGCTTAGTTGAGCCACAATCATCAGGGATCGGTGGTGGTGGATTTTTGGTGTATTGGGATAATGACAATAACCAAATGACGACATTTGATGGTCGAGAAACAGCCCCTTTTGCTGTGACTCCCCGTTTGTTTCAAGACAATCAAGGTCAGCCGCTAAAATTCTATGATGCCGTTGTCGGTGGACGATCTGTCGGTACACCGGGTACGATTAAACTGCTATGGCGTAGTCATCAGCAATACGGAAAATTGCCATGGAAAACGCTGTTTCTTCCTGCGATCAAATTAGCCAAAGAAGGGTTCATCGTCAGCCCTCGGCTTGCTGCAATGGTTGAGAACGATGCAGAAAATCTTCGTCGCTACCCTACGACTAAAGCCTACTTTTTTGACTCACAAGGCAAACCACTTCAAGCAGGAAGTAAGTTAGTTAATAACGCTTATTCAAATACCTTACGTCAAATTGCTGATTATGGCCCAAGAGCCTTTTATCAAGGCGATATTGCACGAGATATTGTTAATACCGTCCAAAACGCAGAAGGTAATCCTGGGGTATTAAACACGATGGATCTCGCCAGCTACAGCGTTAAACAACGTGAGCCTATTTGTGCCCCCTACCGTCAATATCAAATTTGTGGAATGGGGCCACCCAGCTCTGGCGCATTAACCTTGGGGCAAATATTGGCCATGCTCAATCATTATCCCTTGGATAAGCTCGGTGCCGATAACGTCAAAAGTTGGCAGTTAATTGGTGATGCCTCGCGTTTAGCTTTTGCTGATCGCGGTCGCTATATGGCAGACAGTGATTATGTGCCAATGCCTGTTCGTGGCTTACTCGATCCGAACTACCTTGCCGAGCGTGCTAAATTACTCGAGGGAAATAAAGCATTACCCCAAGTAAAACCGGGAATGCCACCTTGGAATCATGCCAATAACCGCGCCAGTGATGAAGCGATCGAACTGCCTTCCACCAGCCATTTATCGATTGTAGATAAAGAAGGTAATGTGGTCTCACTCACCTCGACGATTGAAAACAGTTTTGGTTCACGGTTAATGGTCAGGGGATTTCTACTCAATAATGAATTAACGGACTTTTCATTCCGCAGCCAAATTGAGGGAGTTCCTGTTGCTAACCGAATAGAGCCAGGTAAACGACCTCGCTCGTCAATGACACCCACGATTGTGATGAAAAACAACCAGCCAGTGCTAACCATCGGCTCACCCGGAGGAAGTCAGATCATTGGTTATCTTGCAAAAACCTTAGTCGCGTATATTGATTGGGGGATGGATTTACAACAAGCGATCAACTTACCGAATATGAATAATCGCTTCGGTACCTTTGAACTTGAAAAAAACACGCCCGCGGCAGAGTGGGCGCCAAAGCTTGAGAAGCTGGGCTATAAAATCCAAATCAAAGATCTGAATTCAGGTATTCAAGCGATAAGTATTGCGCCAAATCAGCTTATTGGGGCAGCCGATCCTCGTCGAGAAGGTAAAGTGATCAGCCAATAACCGCGTGCTAATACACCGATAAAAACAAAAAGCCCAGCACTCAAAAGATGATTGCTGGGCTTTATTGTTACAATTAAAAACGCATACTATTACATTGGTGTAAGCTTGGCGTACTGAGTCACCAACCACTTAATGCCTTCACCATTAAACGCCACCTGCACACGGCTTTGCGCGCCACTGCCTTCAAAGTTAATGATGGTGCCTTCACCAAATTTTGGATGTTCAACACGCTGACCTAGGTTAAAACCTGTCTCATTAAAGTTGTTATTCACCTGTGTTTGGCTAAAACGACCACTGCTTGCCGGACGTGACACTTGCGCTTTCATGCGGACTTCTTCGACGAACTGGTCGGGAATTTCGCGGATAAAGCGTGAAGGTTTGTGGAAGTTATCTTTACCGTATAAACGACGCATTTCAGCATACGTGATATACAGTTTTTGCATTGCACGGGTCATCCCCACGTAACACAAACGACGCTCTTCTTCTAAACGTCCCACTTCCTCTGTGGTACGTGAGCTAGGGAACATCCCCTCTTCTACACCCACCATAAATACTACCGGGAATTCTAGACCTTTAGCACTGTGCATCGTCATCAGCTGCACCGCATCTTCAAAGTCATCCGCCTGACCATCACCGGCTTCTAATGCCGCATGGGCTAAGAAGGCCGCCAGTGGCGTCATGCTTTCTGCTTCTTCTGGGATTTCAAACTGGCGAGTTGCTGTGACCAATTCTTCTAAGTTTTCAATACGCGCTTGGGCTTTTTCGCCTTTTTCTTGCTCGTACATTGCACGTAAACCGGAATGTCGAATGACTTCATCGGTCTGCTGATACATTGGCAAATCAGCGGTATCGTCTTCAAGCGCATTAATCAGCTCGATAAAACGGCGTAATGAATTCGCCGCACGACCTGCTAAAACTTGCTCTTCAAGCAAGGCAATACTCGATTGCCACATGGTTAAACCACGATCGCGAGCAGCTAAACGAATCGTCTCTAACGTGCGATCGCCCAAACCACGCGTCGGGGTATTTACCACACGCTCAAACGAGGCATCATCATTACGATTGGAGATTAAACGCATGTAAGACAACGCATCTTTTATCTCTTGGCGCTCGAAGAATCGCATACCACCGTAGATACGGTACGGCAGTCCAGCTTGAATTAATGCTTCTTCTAATACCCGTGATTGGGCGTTACTACGGTACAAGAAAGCCGTTTCGTTGAGGCTGCCACCTTGATCGCGCCATTCTTTGATTTTCCCCACCGCAAAACGCGCTTCATCGAGTTCGTTAAACGCAGAATAGAGCGAAATCGGCTCACCTTCACCACCGTCAGTCCAAAGTTTCTTGCCCATACGTTCGTTGTTATTGGCAATCAACTCATTGGCAGCATTTAGAATATTGCCGGTCGAACGGTAGTTTTGTTCAAGGAAAATCGACGACGCATCTTTAAATTCATTTAAGAAACGCTGAATATTTTCAATTTTTGCCCCTCGCCAACCATAAATAGACTGGTCGTCATCACCTACGATCATCACATGGCAATCAGGTCCCGCCATTAAGCGTAACCACGCAAACTGAATGCTGTTGGTATCTTGGAACTCGTCAACCAGAATGTGCTTAAAGCGTGCTTGGTAATGTTCACGGATATGCTTGTTATCGCGCAATAACTCATAAGATCGCAGCAATAGTTCAGCAAAATCGACCATACCCGCACGATCGCACGCTTCTTGGTAAGCGGTGTAAATACGCAACCAAGTTTGTTCTACAGGATCGCTATAGGTTTCAACGTGTTTAGGACGTAAGCCTTCATCTTTCTTGGCATTGATATACCAAGCAGCCTGACGAGCGGGCCAATGCTTTTCATCTAGATTCTGCGCTTTGATCAAGCGACGCAATAAACGCATCTGATCATCAGAATCCAAAATATTAAAATCTTCCGGCAAACGCGCATCAAGGTAATGAGCACGCAGCATGCGGTGACATAGTCCGTGGAAAGTACCATTCCACATCCCCGCACTTGAGCCGTGCATTAACTCATTAATACGCCCACGCATTTCTGCGGCCGCTTTGTTGGTAAAGGTCACCGACATAATCGAATACGGTGATGCTTGCTCTACCGATAACAACCAAGCAATGCGATGAACCAGCACTCGTGTCTTACCACTACCGGCGCCAGCCAGTACGAGGTGGTTACCCAACGGCGCTGCCACCGCTTCTCTTTGTTTATCATTGAGCCCGTCTAATAGGAGTGAAACGTCCATCGCTATCTACTGGTTATTTATACAATGGTGATGATTATAACAGCACGAAAAAAGATTGCCTCGATATCTTCATCTTTCCTTGGTGCAGAAAATTGTTTTAATTTTAATCATTTTTTTTCGCAATAAATATCAGCCATCCCCTTTCCTATTAAACAGAGCGTGTTAACGCCACATAAAAATCAGCCAACTAAGTTATATCTCAAGAGGATTTCATCATGAACAACGTAAACAAGCTTGCACTCGCATCAGCCATGACAGGTCTTATCGCATTAGCAGGTACAGTAGCCTCAACTTCTACCGTTGCTGGCGAAGCAAAAGAAAAATGTTATGGGGTGGCGAAAGCAGGAAAAAATGACTGCGCAACGAAAACCACATCATGTGCAGGCTCAGCGAAAGAAGATGGTCAAAAAGATGCCTTCATTGCGATGCCTAAAGGGCTTTGCGATCGCCTTCATGGTGGTTCAACAGAGTCCGCATAATGAGCTATCCATTATTAACGGATATGGTTGGGGTGGGTTTACGCTCACCTCATCACCAACCGATTATCGCGCAACGTCCAGATATTGGCTGGCTTGAAATTCACAGTGAAAACTATTTCAACCGCTATACGCCTCAATATCAACAACTGTTAGCCATCATCGAGCATTACCCGATGAGTTGTCATGGTATTGGGTTATCCCTTGGCTCAGCCGATCCAATTAACCGTGAGCATTTAAAGCAACTGAAACAACTCATTGACGTTGTTAATCCTTTTGCGGTTTCAGATCACCTCAGTTGGAGTTCAGTTAACGGTCAATACTTTAACGATTTACTGCCTCTACCTTATACCGAGCAAGCACTTGATGTTTTCTGTACGCATGTCGAACAAGTGCAAGATTACCTCAACAGACAATTATTAATTGAAAACCCATCGAGCTATCTCAGTTTTAAGCACTCCGTTATACCGGAATGGGAGTTTCTAACTGCCGTTCAACAACGCACAGGATGTGGCTTGTTATTAGATTTAAACAATCTTTACGTCAATAGCTTTAACCATCAGTTTGATTGCCAAACTTATTTAGATGCCATCAATCCCGATACGGTAAAAGAGATCCACCTTGCAGGCTTTACGGTGAAACAATTCCCTGAAGGGGAAATATGGATTGATACCCATAGTAAGCCGGTAAGTGAGCCTGTATGGCAACTTTATCGTCAATGGATACAGCAAAATGGTAAGCATACTCCAACCTTAATAGAGTGGGATGCAGAGTTACCATCATTAGAGATACTCCTTGCTGAAGCGGCTAAAGCGAACGCGTTCCTTCAACGAGAACATCACCATGAAATATGCCGTCAACAATGAACTGCACCAGCTCCAAAGCGCCTTTTCCGATGCGCTGCAATACAAACACAGTCATGCATCTACAACGATAAAAGCCACCAGCTTTAGTGCCGAGCAACACCTACAAATTTATCGAAATAATTTTATTTTGAGTTTAACCGATATTCTTTCGGCAACGTATCCCGCAGTCTTGGCGATGATCGGCCATGACTGTTTTGTTCAACTGGCACGATTACACATACTGCATTCTCCCTTAACGCAAGGCGATGTGAGCCATTACGGTGAAGGGTTTCATCACACTATTGCAAATAATGAAACCATCAACAAAGCCTTACCGTATTTATCGGATCTCGCTCAACTCGAATGGTACCGAGATATTGTCAGCCGCATGCCGTCACAACAACACGGTTTTCCATTTGAAAAATTACAACACCTTCAAAATTCAGAAAATGCCGATGCCTTTGGACAAAGCTATTTTCATATTCCTACGGCAACCTATGTTTTGACCAGCCAGTATAGTGTCGGGGATTTGTGGCATATTGTAGAGGGTGAAAGGCTCAACCATCACGCATCAGCGTTTTCTAGCGCTGATGATCCATTGGCAGCACTTGATATTGATCAGCCACAAACCGTGGTTATTCAATTACGTGGCAACGAAATATTAACGCAGGTTATCTCTTCAGATCTCAAGGCGTTAATCATTCACTGCCAACAACAAAAATCACTTCAACAAGCCTCGCCACAGATGCTTGAACAACTACCTTTATTATTTGAATATCAACTCACCGACGATATCGTGGAGGCAAACGATGGATAGTTTTATTCGCAGTATCGACCCTTTTTTCTCACGGCTAACGACCCCTTTTATCCCACTTGTGCTGCTCTTTACTCGTCTCTGGGTTGCATGGGTATTTTTTCAATCTGGCATGATCAAATACTCAAGCTGGGACAGCACCTTATACCTTTTTGAATACGAGTATCATGTACCCTTATTACCATGGCTCTGGGCGGCATATATTGGTACTGCGGTTGAAGTTTTTATCCCTATTTTTCTCACGCTGGGGCTATTTACTCGCCCGATGGCATTCGTACTTTTTGGATTTAACGTCATGGCAGTCATTTCCTATCCCGCACTTTGGGAAAAAGGATTTTATGATCACCAACTGTGGGGAATGATGCTACTCACCAATGTGATCTGGGGGGCGGGAAGTCTCTCTTTTGATCACTTATTTAATCGTGGCCACCTTCACCATTCTTTCTAAATATCGATCGTGTTTTAATATGCTATACGCAATAAAAAAGCGACCCATGGTCGCTTTTTTTTACTGCTCTAATCCGACAATCTCAAGCAGCTGCGCCAATTGCGTAATTTCTACATCGGGTAAGATCAACGCTTGCGATTGCTGCTGAATCAATTTTTTTTGATCGTTAAACCAACACGCTTGAAAGCCATGCTGTTTCGCGCCTTTTACATCGGTAATAAGATGATCACCAACATGTAAGATTGTCGCGGCTGGTACATTTAGGGTATTAACCGCAAGGTTAAATAAATCTGCCTCAGGTTTTGCTAAACCATCTTTGCCCGCTTGAAACACCTCGACAAAATATGGCGCTAAGCCAATTTTTTCTGCATCAACATTACCATTTGTTAGCCCGACTAGCGGAAAATGGTCACTTAATTGTTGTAATACTCGATGCGTTTCTGCAGGAACATCGACTTGGTTGCGAACAGCCAGTACAGTATCTAACCCCTGCTGCGCTAAAATTTCTGCCTCTGATAGACGAAACCCTAGCTGCATTAAACCTATTTTAATGGTTTCATATCGCCACAAACTGACATCATGTTTGAGCATTGGATCTAGCATCGCTAATTGCGATTTAAGCGATGACCAAACGGTTTTATCAATTATGATACGTGACGGTAAGATCTGCGTTAACCAGTCAAGCATTGCTTGTTCAGCACGAACAATCACCGGACGGTTATCGTATAAGGTATCGTCAAGATCAAAAGTTAAGGCACTAATTGGCGTTAATTGGCGGTAAAAATGCATAATTTCTCTGTATTGATACGTAGCAGTCAATGTTATTTATTACGCTTAGCACGAGGATGTGCTTCATCATACACTTTCGCTAAATGCTGAAAATCCAAATGAGTATAGATTTGGGTTGTCGATAAATTTGCGTGACCTAAAAGCTCTTGTACTGCACGTAAATCGCCGCTCGATTCCAACATATGTGTCGCAAAACTGTGACGTAGTTTATGGGGGTTAATGTGGCTTGATACCGCCTGTTTTTGTCCCCATTCCGCCATTCTTTTCTGCACATTTCGAGTTGAAATACGCGTGCCTAATTTAGACACAAACAGTGCAGGCTCTTCTGCTTGAGCAATATTGTCACGCAACTTCAGCCATTTCGCTACCCATTCACGAGCAAGGCCAGAGAAAGGAACCACCCTTTCTTTATCGCCCTTACCAATTACCCGTAAGTCGCCTTTGCTTAAACTGATATGACGCACATCAATACCAACCAACTCGGCTAAACGTAACCCTGCACCATACATCAACTCCATCATTGCGCGATCACGAATTGCTAATGGATCATCATCGTTAACATCCAGCAATTGATTCATTTCATCCACATCCAAATTCTTGGGTAATGGACGTGCTTTTCGTGGCGCCGCAACGCCTTTTGCAGGGTTGGCTTTTAAAACATTTTGGTGGACTAAAAAATCAAAAAAACTTCGCAAGGCTGATAAGCGCATCGCAAGGCTACTCGCCTTTAAGCCATCTCGCATCCCTTTACTGGCGATTTGACGAACCCAACCGGCATCCACTTGCTGCCAATTATCGACGCTCAATTCGACCAATTGTTCAGCAATACGCGTTAGCTGACGCTTATAATTTTGCTGAGTATGTAAGCTTAGTTCACGTTCACTACGTAAATATTCGTAGAAACGTTCAAGTGGTTGTTCCAAGCTGCGGGGCAACATATTAGTCAATAACCTCACGGGTATATTGCCAATGCTCTATCAGGTAACTAATGGTTGTTGCTAACTGCTCAACAAACAAGGTGTCCATTTCTGGTTGAAAATGTCCACCATCTGCGCTCGCAAAACTCAATACACCATTGGCAGCCGATCGACCTAATGGCAACACAATAAATGATCCTAGCTGTGGCGGATGGGTATATAACAATTCAGCTTCAGGACGACGTAAGCGGCCTAAATACGGACGATCTTGAATTAAACGAGAACGATAAAAATCGTTAAATTGGCGACGTTCGAGATATAACAACTTATCTTCGCTATCAAACAAGCGAAGACAAACAGAAAGATCCAATTGCGCCGCTAAGGTATCAATAATCGTCAGTACCTGATAAATATTATGGCATTGTAATAATTGTACTTGAGCATTAGAGAACAAGACCGATAACTCACCACTTTTGGTTGCATTGGCGAGTAACGTGGCATGTTGTTGCTCAAGCTCGGCGATCCGTAGTCGTAGTCGCTCTAATTGAATATCAACCAGAGAGACGGTACCACGCTCTTGATGAGGGATCCGCACCTCACTCAACCACTCCGATTGACGTGAAAAAAAAGTGGGATTATTGCGCAAGTAAGTTACAACTGCTTGCTCATTCAGCACCTCATTCAAGTCATCCCCTGATGAACAAGTTTGCTGAGAATGTGTTGTCATTGAATAAATTGTCCGTCAAAAACGTGAGCGGCAGGGCCGGTCATAAATAATGGTTTACCTTCCCCCGCCCAACGAATATATAAATCACCACCAGGTAGAGAAACTTTTACATTTTCATCCAGCAAACCTTGCACTCGCCCAATCGCAACCGCCGCACAGGCACCGCTACCACAAGCTTGCGTTTCACCCGCACCACGCTCATAAACGCGCAAACGCACGTTATTGCGATCGAGCACTTGCATAAAGCCAGCATTAACACGCTCAGGAAAACGTTCATGGGATTCTAATAACGGGCCTAATGTATCGACATCGGCAGTATCAACATCATCAACCATCGTTACACAGTGCGGATTCCCCATACTTGCCGCGCCACAGAAAAGCGTGTGCTCACCTGCACGTAAAATATAGGTTTTTTCAGCCTGTTTAGCTTTCATCGGGATCTTGCTCGGTTCAAAGATCGGCACGCCCATATTTACTGTCACCTGATTATCATTTTCAAGTTTCAGCAACATTTTCCCTGCTTTTGTACTCACCGAAATATGGTATTTATTGGTTAACCCTTTCATTGAAACAAAACGGGCAAAACAACGGGCACCGTTACCACATTGTTCGACTTCACTACCATCAGCATTAAAAATACGGTAATGAAAATCCGTTTCAGGATCATAAGGCGGTTCAACCACTAACAGTTGGTCAAAGCCGATACCACGATGTCGATCCGCCAAACGGCGGATCGCATCAGGTGAAAAAAATACATTTTGTGTCACGCAGTCAACAACAACAAAGTCATTGCCTAACCCATGCATTTTGGAAAAGTTAATCTGCATGATGTTCCTTAATTTTTTTCATTTCATCGCAGCCATGATTACTGAATAATCTGTTCTAGTTGCCACAGTTGCGCTAGCGTTTCACGCTCACGAACAACATGAGCCTGTTCACCGTCGACCATAATTTCAGCCGCACGAGCACGGGTATTGTAATTCGATGCCATCACAAAGCCATAAGCGCCTGCTGAACGAACTGCTAATAAATCACCTTGCGCTAAACATAAACTGCGATCTTTACCGATAAAGTCACCGGTTTCACAAATAGGTCCAACTAAATCGTAGACATGCGCTTCACCCTGACGCGGGCTAACCGGCACAATGTCTTGCCACGCTGAATATAACGTCGGACGAATTAAATCATTCATTGCCGCATCAACAATGGCGAAGTTTTTATGTTCAGTATGCTTTAGAAACTCAACTTTTGTCAGTAATACACCCGCATTCGCAGCAATGGCGCGTCCTGGCTCAAAAATCAGCTCCAAATCAGGATAGTTTTCTAATCGGGCGAGTAATGCCGAAGCATAATCTGCAGGTTGTGGTGGTTGCTCATCATTGTAAGTCACCCCTAGACCACCGCCTAAATCAAGGTGCTGAATATGAATGCCTTCGGCTTTTAACTCATCAACCAACGCCAATAAACGATCAGTAGCATCAATAAATGGAGTAATATCAGTTAACTGAGAGCCGATATGACAATCCATACCAACAACCTGTAAATGTGGCAGGCTATGCGCTAGGCGATACACTTCCACCGCGCGATCAAACACAATACCGAACTTATTATCACGTAATCCTGTTGAGATGTAAGGATGCGTTTTCGCATCAACATCAGGGTTAATACGCAATGAAATAGGCGCTGTAACGCCTAGCTCTTCAGCAACGCTATTTAGACGCTCTAATTCAGGTTCAGACTCAACATTGAAGCATTTGATCCCAAGCTCTAGTGCACGCTGCATTTCAGCCGCCGTTTTACCGACACCTGAGAACACCACTTTTGCCGGATCACCACCAGCGGCAATCACACGCTCTAATTCACCTTGTGACACAATATCAAAGCCAGAGCCAAGACGAGCAAGAACATTTAATACCCCAAGGTTAGAATTCGCTTTAACGGCATAACAAATTAAATGAGGGTGTGTCGCAACCGCCTCATCAAATGCTTTCCAGTGGCGCTCTAACGTTGCACGTGAATACACATACAAAGGTGTACCGTATTGCTCAGCCAATTGTGCTAATGGCACATTTTCAGCCCATAATTGATTATTTTGCTGGTAGTTAAAGTAATCCAATGTTTTTCTTCCCTGTTAAGTAGCTGCTTTCAATGGCGACACTGTTTAACTCAGTGTTTATTTATTTTTTACTTTGCTTGCTCTTGCTGTGGTGCATCTTTTGGCATGTAGAGAGCACCACTCTGTCCACATCCCGCTAATGTTAGGGTCGCTAACACAAAAATTGCTAATAAACCTTTACGCATAATTCAAAGCCAGTGATTATCAAACCAATGCCCTCTATAATCGCACCAAGAACAGGAAAAGCAATAGGACACAATAAGATGAATGACACTGAATTTCACCAATTAGCTGATTTAGCACTAATGCAAATCGAAGAAGGTATCGATGAATCCGGTGCCGACATTGAGCCAGAGACAACGGGTAATGTATTAACACTCGAGTTTGCTAACCGCAGCCAGATCGTAATTAACCGCCAAGAGCCATTACATGAACTCTGGTTAGCTTCAAAATCAGGCGGTTATCATTTCAAATATAATGGCACGGAATGGCGTTGTACCCGCAGTGATGAAGAGCTATTTTCACTGCTTAAAAAAGAATGCAGCCTTCATGCTGGTGAAGCGGTTGAATGGTAAATAAGATATTTATTGTCATGAACTACCGATAAAAAAAGCCTTCACATCTGAAGGCTTTTTATTGTCATGTCAATACACGGTATTAACTGTTAAGCATCCCAGTTGAATTGGGATCGACATCGGGCTTTGGACGCGGCATTTGACCACTCTTAAATGGCAATACTTGTAATTTACCGTTGTCGCAATGCACGATATCGTAGAACTGGGGTAAATTAAAGTTAATGAAGTTAGTCGCACTAAAACGGTCTTGAGCCGAAGTGTAAAAACGATTAACCCCATGTACCATCTCATCTTTATTACCACTACATTGACGGTACACTTCCATCTGGTTGGTTTCATCTAAGATATAGATGTTGTAGCCCTGCTCACAATCTTCAAAGAAGAACTGGATCAAACCTTCACTCGCATAAGCATCCACTATTTGTGGAGGATGAGGTTCGTCCATTTTACCCATCACAACATGAGGCACTTCACTGACTTTATTCGATGAAATGCAACTGTAGAAATCAACTGGGTTTTCTAACCGTTGAACAGAAACACCACGACGCTCAAAGAATAAGCCAAAGGTTTCTTCTGCAATGCGGATCGCTTTAAATCGACGACGCTTTTCTTCTTCAACCGGTTTTAAGCGCATTTCAATACATTCAGCCACTAACTGATATACTAAATTACGGATCAAACCACGCATGTGCTTGCTATAGCAGAATACATCAACCGCTTCAGGTGGGATCGCATCATGGTGCATCTTCCCAAGCATGGTTTTCAGTGCATCTAACATGGCATTATCGCCGCTAAAGTTAAGCGTGCGCACTTCATTCCACGAGTTGCGATAAATCAGATCGACGCTGCCAACTAAACATTTCTGTTCTGGGCCATAACTGAAAATATCGGTAGTTTTAAAATCAAACCGTACCGAGCGGTTTTTCAGCTCATTGGTTGGATCATTTTCTAAATTAATGAATAACCCTAACTGACGAATCTCACACGGGCTCGATAACGCTTGTAAACTTGGATTCGGACGGCGAATTGGGAAGGTATTTCGAATATCACTCACCAACTGATAGAGCTTATCTAAATCAAAATCTGCATCACGTACCACGGTATGAAGGTGCGTTGATTCCGTTAATAAACCATTAAAATAGCTCCAAGCGACCAACTTAGATAAGTAACGGTTATGCTCAAGAGCCGGTTGTCCCATAATTAACAAGGGATCGATGGGCTGTTTATAAAGATACCAACCAGCAGCATTCGTACGCCCCTCTGGCACCTGAATAAAGGTGATATCTTCTTCATGTAAATCCGGTGAGATCTGTGGATTAAGTAAAGTGACCTTACCTGGAAGTACCTCAAATGCCGCATATAACTTACGCGCCAAAATACTGATATCTTCAGGACTGATCGCAGAGGTAATATTATTACGACGCGCAAAACGGATTAAGTTACGATAACTTAGCATTAACGCATCTAATAATTCGTTATGTGCCTCTTTAACTTGTGTCACTTTCCAATCACGACGATGATCAAGTTCATTAATCACCGAGTCTGTCCATTGCCACTGCTCAGTTAAGTGCTTGAGAACACGACGACGCCAAGGCACAGAGCCGGCACTTGGTTCACGAGATAACTTTTCATGGGTTTTTAAATAGAAGCAACGACGCACTAAATCAAGACGACGATGATCATCAATTCGCTCAAGATAGCGCGTGACTTTTTCCAACATTAAATAGTACGCATCCATACAGTATTCACTGCGGTCTTCAGCAAAGAAGCGACGCTTACCATCAAGGCTTAAAAGTTGGGTATGCGGGTATTCCCATGAGTAAGCTTCAAGCAAAATGGCTTTGAGCACTGACTTATACGGTGAGTCGATACTTTTATATAACTGCCATAAACTTGAACCAAAATACTCTTCGGCAGGAATACGCGTTAGACCACCAAAATCAATCCACTCATCAAGATTAATGTAATCTTCATCAATTAAGTACGCCATATATTGGTCATAGCACTCTTCCATTTCTGGCGGCACCATAAACCACAATAATGGCAACCCTGCCAAACAAACGGCAGAGCGATAGAATTCATCTAATAATAATAAATGCTGGCTAGAACCACAGTTTTCACCGGTCATCGCTTCAGAGAAGTTATGACGGAATCGATTCTCATCAATAAGAAAGAAATTCGCTTCAACCCCTTGCTCCATTGCCCACTGCGACACAAGGCTACACTTGCTGTCAAGTGCACTACGTTCTGCTGGCGTCAATGAAGTTCGGATACAAACCCAGATATCAAGATCACTGGTTAGGCTTTGTCCCATTGATGAGGTACTTCCCATGGCATACAAGCCAGTGATCGGGCAGTCATTTATCTCAAGCAATAGGGGATCGACCGAGAGTTCGGCAGAATAGGCGCAATCATCAACGAATTGTTGCTGGACATCAGTCACAACAAATTTCGCGATCCCTTGAGCTACCGGTTGGTCAAGATAACCCGGTAAAGCAGGGTGATTGTAATGAAGTAAGACAGGCAACAAGTCAAATACTTGTACTGATTGAGCATTCATCGCTAACCGTGCTCGTTCAATACGAAGCTCAGTCAATGAATCTAGCCTGCCTTTCAGCGTCTTAATATAATTTTGCAAATTACTCTTCCAAGAGCTAACAGAGTTGAAGCACCCCAAATATCACCCTTAGGATCATTTGAGCTGTGTTAAATATGAGCAAAAACGTGATCAATGTAACACTTTTAATACCCTTGGTAAAGATAATGCCAAGTCAGGTAATGCGACAATTCTGTGTGATTCATCCTTAAACTATTACCTCAAATTAGTACAATGATGAATAACCGCCAGTTGCCAGCGAATCATCATTCTATCATTTAAGGTCGATGTGATTAATATCACATTTTTTTAAACTATTAGCAACATGATCGTATGCATATACTCAAATGATTAAGCAAATTATCATCCAGACGATGCTAATGGTACGATGTGCTTAATAGAAAATAGAATCTTCATTATGGATCCCCAATACTTATGAGTAATCAACCAATCCGTATTGCTACACGTAAAAGCCCACTCGCTATGTGGCAAGCTGAATTCGTTAAAGCAGAGCTAGAACAAGCCCATCCAGGCATTATTGTCGAGCTTGTTCCGATGATCACAAAAGGCGATATCATTTTAGATACTCCACTGGCTAAAGTGGGTGGTAAGGGGCTATTCGTAAAAGAGCTTGAAGTCGCCATGCTTGAAGGCCGTGCAGATATCGCGGTTCACTCAATGAAGGATGTACCCGTTGAGTTTCCTGAAGGCCTAGGCCTTGTAACCATCTGTGAGCGTGAAGATCCTCGTGATGCGTTTGTCTCAAATAAATACAACAATATTGATGAGCTACCTCAAGGTGCTATTGTTGGTACTTCTAGCTTACGTCGTCAGTGTCAATTACGCGCCCAACGCCCTGATCTTATCGTCAACGATCTACGTGGTAATGTTAATACTCGCTTACGTAAGATGGATGAAGGTCAATACGATGCGATTATTCTTGCCTGTGCTGGCCTTAAACGTCTAAAAATGGAAGACCGTATTCGCAGCGAAATTACACCAGAAGTGAGTTTACCTGCTGTTGGCCAAGGCGCAGTGGGGATTGAGTGTCGTCTCGATGACACACGTGTTCGTCAATTGTTAGCTGCCTTAAGTGATCAAGCCACCACAACACGCGTATTGTGTGAGCGTGCAATGAATAACTACCTACAAGGCGGCTGTCAGGTGCCAATTGGTAGTTACGCAGAGCTTGAAGGCGACCAAATCTGGCTACGCGCATTAGTCGGTGAACCTGATGGCAGTAAGATTGTACGCGCTGAAATTCGTGGACCAATCGAGCAAGCAGAGCAATTGGGAGAAACTCTCGCAGAGCAACTGCTTAACGATGGTGCTCGCGATATTTTAAATCGATTATACGGTAACGCGTAATGACAGTGCTGATCACCCGCCCTGCCCCCGATTGTTATCAATTGGCAGAGCAACTCAATGCTGCGGCGATCAGCGCAATAGCCCAACCGCTATTAACCTTAAAAGCCGGTGATGGACTTTCTTCGTTATTGCTACAAATCAATGCATTAAAAGCCAATGATTATATTATTGCTGTAAGCCATCATGCGGTAACATTTGCGCACGATTACTTAGTATCGCAAGGTGCAGCATGGCCAAAAAACGTGCATTATATAGCTGTTGGTCATAAAACTGCCGCAACATTGACAAAATTGAGCGGACAGCGAGTATTATCTCCTGAACACCGCTGTGATAGCGAAGGATTATTAGCCTTACCCGAACTCGCACACGTTACGGATCGTAACATCCTTATATTGCGAGGGAATGGTGGCAGAGAGTTGATCCACCAAGCATTAACGGCACGCCATGCAGTAGTCAACTATTGCGAAACGTATCAGCGATGTTGGCTTGATCTCGATGGCGAGAAATTAGTGGCACAATGGCAACATCAACAGCTGGATACCCTTGTTATTACCAGTGCTGAACAACTAGTATTTTTAACAACAAGGATCCCAACTCAACATTTGACTTGGTTTCTCAATTGCCACCTTCTCGTCCCAAGTCAACGTGTGGCCGAGCAAGCAACAACGCTTGGCTTTATGAATATTTCCACCGTGGGCAGTGCCTCCAATCATGCACTCTTCACGTTCCTAAGCAACTTTAGCTAAACGGAATAATTAGGATGACAGACAAATCTAACAACAACACCGCAGCAGAACAGCCAAAGCAGGACAAGCCAACCACGGCAACAACGCCTACTCCGGCTAAAGAAGCGCCAAAAAAAGCAACCAAAGAACAACCTAAAGCACCAGCAAAAACAGAGAAATCTGAAAAAAAATCAGGTAGCAAAACAGGGTTGATTGCGATTGCATTAGTTATCGCACTCGGTGGTGGGCTTTACTATCACGGTCATCAGCAGGGATTGCAGCAGCAACAGCGTATTGAGGCGCTACAACAACAAATTGCTAGCATGAAAGCCGCGATGCAAAACGATCAAAAAGAAACCATTACTCTTATTAATGGCGGATTACGCAGTGCTGAAGTTAGCCTAAGCCAACAGCAAAAATCGATTGCAGCTCTGCAGACCACAGTCACAGAGCTAAAAGGCAATAGTCCGAACGATTGGCTCCTAGCCGAAGCGGATTACCTTGTGAAAATGGCAGGACGTAAACTCTGGTTAGAGCATGATGTCACCAGTGCAACGTTATTGCTTGAGTCTGCTGATCATCGTATCGCAGAAATGAATGACCCAAGCTTGAAGAACCTACGCCAAGCAATGAGCAATGACATTACAACATTAAAATCACTGACTCACGTTGACCGTGATGGCATAGTGCTACGCTTAACAAGTCTTGAAAACAGTGTTGATAACTTACCTTTAGCTAATGCTATTTTGCCAAAAGCAGTAGATGAACCCCAATCACAAACCGTGAGTCAATCGGTGAATGATTGGAAAGATAATTTGCTGACATCGTTGAAAAACTTTGGCGAACACTTCATTACTTATCGTAAGCGTGATGGCAATGTTGTTCCCCTGCTTTCACCACAACAAGATTTCTACTTACAGCAAAATATCAAAAACAAGTTAGAAGTCGCAATTGATGCGGTTTACCGTGAGCAAGGTGATGTTTATAAGATCTCTCTTGATACCGCGAAGAAGTGGACTGAACAATATTACGATATGTCTTCACCGCTAACGCAAAGCTTTATTAAGAGCCTTGATCAATTAGCCCAACAGCAAATCACAGTGAACTACCCAGAGAAGCTGCAATCTCAGGCATTAATTACTAAGCTCGTCAATCAAGTGCTACGTAATAAAATGGCGACATTAGATGATACGCAGGCACAACCTGTAAAGCAGACTAAACCAGCAGTAAAACCGACACCGGAAACAGAAGCGCCAGCAGTAGAAAAAAAGCCAGCCCAAGCGAAACGTGAAACAACAGTAACGCAACCCGCTGAAACATCGATTAAAGGTAAGAATAACGCGACAGTCACTTACAATACGGTAACCACAGTGGAGGCCAAATAATGATTAAATTATTGTTATTGGTACTGGCACTGATCGCCGGTATTATTGTTGGCCCCGAGCTCGCTGGTAATCAAGGTTATGTGTTGATCTCAACGGCAAATCAAACCATTGAGATGAGCCTAACGACACTCGTAGTATTAATCGTTGCATTGTTTGCCGTTTTCTTATTACTTGAATTTATTCTAAAACGCGTCTTTTCAATCAGTAGCTCAACCCGTGGTTGGTTTAGTGGGCGTAAAGTTCGCAAAGCACGAATCCAAACGTCAGAAGGCCTATTAAAAGTAACAGAAGGTGATTGGAAACCCGCTGAAAAGCTATTAACTAAATCGGCTAAATTCAGCGATGCGCCACTCCTAAACTACCTTGCGGCTGCAGAGGCCGCACAAGGACTAGGTAAAACCGAGCAACGTGATGAGTACTTGAAACAAGCTGCTGAGCTTGATAGCCAAAACCTTGCGGTTGCACTCACCCGTGCCAAGCTTCAAATCCGCCAACAGCAATTTGAGCAAGCACTGGCAACATTACAAGAAGTACAACAAGATCATGCACGCAATCCTATCGTGTTAGGTCTACTTCAAGAGTGCTACTTAAAGCTGGAAGATTGGAAATCACTGCTAACTTTACTGCCACAGCTAATGAAAGCAGGCGTGATCAGTCAAGAAGAAGCAGCTGTCCTTGATGAGCAAGCACAATGTGGCCAAATGCAGCACCTTGGTCAGCAAAATGGTACTGATGGCTTAGTGGGATACTGGAATAACATGGGACGTAAAGATAAGCAGAATCCAGCGCTTGTGGCATGCTTCATCAAACAAATGATGGCACGTCATGCCGATAGCGATGCTTACCCAATTTTACGTGATGCACTTAAAAAGAGCCAAGATGAGCGCTTGATCAGTCTTGTACCTCAGCTAAATCTACCCGATCGTCATCCTGCCATTGTAAAGCTACAAGAGCTATTGCGCCAAGACGGCAATAATGCCGTCACGCACAGTGCATTGGGGCAAATGTTAATGGCGGAAGGTAACTGGCAAGAAGCAAAAGAGCATTTTGAAAGAGCTATTGCGGTTCGTCCTGATATGACAGACTACGCTCACTTAGTCGCAACGCTAGAGCAGTTAGACGACAAGCAAGGTGCTGCGGCAGCCTCTCGTCAAGCACTCGAATTAGCACAGCCAAGTAAGCAAGCTTAATCAAATAAATAACCGAAAAAGCGCCCCTCTGTGGGCGCTTTTTTTTCGTCAAATAAAAGACAAATAACACTTTTAACAATAAAATGTTTCAAGGTGTAAACAGTCATCTCAAGATATATCCAAACCATTGCTCCGATCGCATAAACACGATTCAATAGCCTTTCGATTTCCTTAACATTTGGATAACTAAGCTATGGATATGCTTCCTTGGTTAATTGTTTCTGGTATCGTAGTTTCAGTAATTGTATGCGTAATGACCGCAGTACTAATTAAAAACGCTGACTAATACGAAATCAAAAAAAGCCTCCAATTCGGAGGCTTTTTTATTTTATCGTATTCATCACAATCCAAGCGCAAGTTTTGCTTTCTTCAATTGCTTTTCAAATTTCTTAACTGTTTTCGCCGCTTTCTTTAATTGTTTATTTTTCTTTTTCGCTAGTTTCTTCAATTTCTTAGCTTGCTTTAACTTTAAGCTATCAGGCGCTAACGCTTCTTCTTCGACCACCGCAACCATTTCGATATGGCTTTGCCCCACAGCTGTAGGAGCTGGCAAATTATGCACATTCGGTGTTTTCATTGCCATCATAGGCAGAGGGGCTGACGGAATCGATAATTTCGCAACACGAGGAGCAGCCTTAACCGCATTGGTTAATCGGCTTGGCTTACACAAATACTCTTTGTCACTTGCGACTCTCGTACAACTTGAACACATGAAATTTGGTTCGCTGACAATCTTACTAATTGTCGCAAACTGATCGACAATTTCTGCTCGGCGATATTTACACAAGGTCTTAGCCATGAATGCTCCTCTAGCCAACAACGAACCTTTTTATCAACATTAAACGATAATGATTCGTAATTCCAGAAAAGCAATAAGATTTTATTGTCCCTATTTGTAACTATTTATTTGCAACAACCACTTAGGCTTTCATTGCCGCTTTTACATAAATATCAAATCGGTTCTTTTTAGTTTCAATCGCCATTGACGGCTTCGCTTGAGCAAGAAATTCAGCATAATCGGGACGCTTAACCACGACCCGTTTTGTTGCCAGCGCATATGCAGGCTCAAATAAACCATCGGCATCTAAATCTGCACCCACTAAGGTTTGAAAAACGCGCATTTCTTTTTTAACTAAAGCGGACTTTTTCTTATGTGGATACATAGGATCAAGGTACACCACATCCGGTGCGACAAAATCAGGATCATCGGCTAAATTGACCAAAGCATCATGACTCGAAGCATGGAGCAATTGCATACGCTCACTTACCCAACCGCCAATTTCAGGATCGGCTTTTGCTCGTGCTAAGCCATCATCTAATAATGCAGCTACCACAGGATGACGCTCAACCAACTGAACTTTACAACCGAGTGTTGCCAAGACAAAAGCATCTCGACCAAGACCTGCTGTCGCATCTAACACGGTAGGGCTAATACCGCCTTTGAGTCCAACTGCTTTTGCTATTGCTTGGCCTCGACCACCACCAAATTTACGGCGATGAGCGACAGCACCGCTAACTAAATCGACAGAAACTGCACCGAGCTTAGGTTCATCAAGCTTACGAAGCTCTAATTGCTCAGCGGTAAGGACTAAAGCAAAGCTGCTATTTTCATCATGGCTTAAGCCCCAACGAGCGGCTAATTGATCTAATTCAGGCTGACGTTCAGGAACTTCACAAACTAAGGCAAGCTGCACAGCAATCTCCGATATAAAAACAACATCTGGGCGTGACATTTCACATCCGATCATAGGGCGCGGATTATAGCACTACAAATCATCCTTTGCTCTGGTATCACACCATCAGATAAGTATAAGATACAACGATAAAAATAAATCCCTCGCATAGTAAAAGGATCACCTATGACACCATCCATTCGTATCGACGACTTAGATCGCGATATCCTTAATGCCTTAATGAATGATGCTCGTATTCCTTACGCTGAAATGGCGAAGCGATTTAATGTCAGTCCTGCTACCGTGCACGTAAGAGTAGAAAAAATGCGGGCTGCTGAAATTATTACTGGCACGGAAGTGATCATTAACCCTAAGTTATTGGGCTATGACGTTTGCTGTTTTATTGGTATTAATTTGAATGCCGCCCGTGATTATCATTCTGCATTAGCAAAACTAAATGAGCTTGATGAAGTGGTTGAAGCTTATTACACCACAGGGGCATACAACATTTTTGTCAAATTGATGTGCCATTCCATTGAAGAGCTACAATACGTGCTGATTGATAAGCTCCAAGCCATTGATGAAGTGCAATCCACTGAAACGCTTATCTCATTACAAAATCCGATCAACCGCAATGTTAAACCCTGATAGGTGTTTTACTGATATTAAAAAAGCGAGCATGGCGCTCGCTTTTACTTTTTAGTCA
The DNA here is from genome assembly GCF_003026755.1 of Photobacterium sp. GB-50. Classification (NCBI taxonomy): domain Bacteria; kingdom Pseudomonadati; phylum Pseudomonadota; class Gammaproteobacteria; order Vibrionales; family Vibrionaceae; genus Photobacterium; species Photobacterium sp. GB-50. The sequence continues at coordinate 20,429 of NZ_PYNX01000016.1, read as the reverse complement.
ATATTACGACTTACTCAGGCTTTTGCTGTAAACATTCAGCGCGCTCAGCAGCATCTTGAGCTAACCATTCAGCGACGGTTTTCGCAAAGTAAGTTAATACCCCATCAGCACCTGCACGTTTAAAACACAATAGTGATTCCATAATGGTTTCACGCTCTTTTAGCCAACCATTTTGAATCGCAGCCATGTGCATCGCATACTCACCAGACACTTGGTAAGCATATGTTGGTACTTGCAACTCACTCTTCACACGGCGAACTATATCAAGGTATGGCATACCCGGTTTTACCATTACCATATCTGCGCCTTCATTGATGTCCATTGCCACTTCGTGCAAAGCTTCATCACTGTTCGCAGGATCCATTTGGTAAGTTTTCTTATCGCCGCCTTTTAAGTTGCCAGATGAACCGACAGCGTCACGGAATGGGCCATAGTAATTCGATGCATATTTAGCAGAGTACGCCATGATTTGGGTATTGATATAACCTGCATTTTCTAATGCTTCACGAATTACACCAATACGACCATCCATCATGTCAGACGGGGCAACGATATCAGCACCAGCTTCAGCATGAGATAGCGCCTGCTTGATTAAAATATCTGTCGTAATATCATTTAAAACATAGCCTTCATCATCAATGATGCCGTCTTGACCATGAATGGTGAACGGATCTAATGCTACATCGGTAATAACACCAAGCTCAGGCACATGCGATTTAAGTGCACGCACCGCCGTTTGTACTAAGCCTTCTGGATTATAAGCTTCTTCTGCTAACTCTGATTTAAACTCTTGAGACACAACAGGGAATAAGGCAATCGCAGGAATACCTAGTTTCGCAAGATATGCCGCCTCTTCAAGTAACAAATCAATAGATAAGCGCTCAATACCCGGCATTGAGTCAACCGTTTCACGACGATTTTTACCCATCAAAACAAACATCGGATAAATCAAATCATTCACAGATAATTGATTTTCTGACATTAGACGACGACTAAAATCATGCTTACGGATCCGACGCATACGACGACCAGGAAACGCACCTTGAATAGATACTGACACGACAAACTCCTTGCTAAAAAATAGGATTAGATAATATCACTCAGACTGACCAATGTGGCTTAAATCGAAAAAAAAGCCAGACTATTCGCCTCTGACTGCATCATAACTTGCTCAGGTGTTTCACCACGACACTCAGCTATCACCGCGGCAATATGCGGCAAAAACTTGGGTTCATTGCGACTCGATTTTGGCTTCGGACGATAGTCTCGAGGCAATAAATATGGGCAATCGGTTTCAATCATTAAGCGGTTGGCGGGAATATGACGCACGACTTGACGTAGCTCTTGACCACGACGCTCATCACATACCCACCCCGTAATACCAATGTGTAAATCTAGCGCTAAGCATGCTTTTAGCTCTTGCTCAGAGCCAGTAAAACAATGCAGCACTGCCGCCGGTAATTTCTCTCGCCAAGGGATAAGGATTTCAATGAAACGCTCATGCGCATCTCGGCAATGCATAAAAACGGGTAATTGTAACTCTGCCGCTAAGGCTAATTGTGCTTCAAATACTGCTTCTTGCTGTGGACGAGGAGAAAAGTCGCGGTTGAAGTCGAGCCCACATTCACCAATTGCTACTACTTCAGGCTCTGCTGCTAGTGAACGAATTTCTGGTAACAAAAGATCGGAGACAGATTTTGCATCATGCGGATGAACGCCAGCGGTTGAGTAACAGTAGTTCGGCCATTGCTGCGCCATTTGTTGCGCTTCAATGCTCTCTTCAATACTGGTGCCCGTAATTATTAAATGCTTCACACCCGCTTCTTGAGCACGCGTGATCACGTCCGCACGATCTTTATCAAAACGGTTGTTTGTTAAGTTAACACCAATATCTATCATCTGTTTATCCACTCTCTACACAGCACTATGTGTCACTCAGTATATCGAGCCGATCCATTCTGTGCCAAACCCATATTCAAGATATAAAAAAACCGACGATTAGGTCGGTTTTTTTCATCATCACATAGTACAAAGTACTATTTACTGCTGCTCTTCGTGCTCGCTATCATCCAACTCATCATTATCACGCACATAAAAACGTGAGAAGAATAAGCCAACTTCAAACAATAAACACATAGGTACAGCCAACAAGGTCTGAGAAACAATATCAGGCGGTGTTAACAGCATACCAACAACAAACGCACCGACGATAATATAAGGACGTTTACTACGTAGAGATTCCGGATCAGTCGCACCAGTCCAACACAACAGAATAATAGCAACAGGAATTTCAAAAGCGATGCCAAACGCCATAAATAGCGCGAGGACGAAATCGAGATAGTTCGAAATATCTGTTGCCACCTCTACCCCTTGAGGGGCGACACTGGTGAAGAACTTAAAGACCAATGGAAACACAACGTAATAAGCAAATGCGACACCGGCGTAAAACAGCAATGAGCTGGAAAACAACAATGGCATAATCAGCTTGCGTTCATGTTTGTATAAACCTGGAGCAATAAAACCCCAGACTTGATACAAAATCATTGGCACAGCAATAAACACTGAGGTTACTAAGGTCAGTTTTATCGGTGTAAAGAACGGTGAAGCAACGTCTGTAGCGATCATAGTTGCACCGGCAGGCATTCGCTCTACTAATGGTGCAGCTAAGAAGGCATAGATATCATTGGAAAACCATACTAAACATAGAAAAACCACCAGTACACTTATGATAGAACGCAAAAGTCGCGTACGTAGTTCAAGTAAATGACTAAATAGCGGCTGCGTATCTTCGACTTTTGACATAGTGATGTAATTTATTCCTGCTTTTGTGAAGTCGTTGCTGAGGTTTGCTCGTCTTTATCAGCATAGGGGCGCTGAACATCTGAAGCCGCTTTTTTAAGCTCATCAACAGAGTCTTGCAATTCAGGCGCTAAGTCCTTCATTCCCATTTGTTCGGCTTTTTTTAAATTGGCTTGCAGTTCCTGAATTTTCAGTTCCTGAGACAATTCATCTTTCACCGAGTTTGCCATATTACGAGCAGCACCTATCCACTGCGATACCGTACGAATCGCAACGGGTAGACGTTCTGGCCCCAGTACTACTAATCCCACCACGGAGATCAGTACTAACTCCCAGAACCCGATATCAAACACGTCTTAAACCTGCTCTTTGTCTTTTTGATTAGTTGTCGTCTGATCCGCTGGCTTTTGTTCGTCAGCAATTTTCTTTTGTTCAAAGTCAGCATCGTTGTCTGACTCTTTTTTCGCAGCAGGTGCTGCTGCAGCTGCTTCATCATCGCTGATTGCTTTTTTGAAACCTTTAACTGCAGAACCTAGGTCGCCGCCTAGAGTACGAAGTTTTTTTGTTCCGAACAAAAGAACAATGATCAGTGCAATGATTAACAATTGCCAAATACTGATACCACCCATGCTTGTTTTACCTCAGCTTTATGTGGTTAATAACGAAAGTGCGTTTATTAACGCAACTATAAGTATAGGCGAAAGCCCAACCGATTATTTTCGGCAGGTACGCCATCCTAGCAACCAAAATAGGGTTCCTACACCAACAGAAACTGCAGGGTACGTTGCTACTTGATCACCAAAAAGTATTGCAGCACACACCATAAAGGTGGCACCGATACCAAAGTAGAACCTTGCCTGGTTATGAGTACGTCGATTTTCCATGAAGTTATCATAGAGTTTATCAATACGTTGATTCATTACCTTGCCTTGGCGCAAACTGTCGTAAAGTAATTCAGGCAATTCAGGCAATTTTTCAGCCCAAAAAGGTGCTTTACTTTTTATTGCATCAAGAATGCCTTGCGGACCTACCTGATGTGACATCCAGTTTTCCAAGAACGGCTTGGCTGTTGCCCACAAATCAAGTTGTGGATACAACTGGCGTCCTAAGCCTTCAACATACAACAAGGTCTTTTGTAACAAGACCAGCTGCGGTTGCACTTCCATATTAAAACGGCGAGCAGTATTAAATAAATTTAACAACACATGGCCGAATGATATTTCACACAGTGGCTTTTCAAAAATAGGTTCACACACTGTACGAATAGCAAATTCAAACTCATCCACATTGGTATCATGAGGAACCCAGCCAGAATCAACGTGTAATTCTGCAACCTTACGATAATCACGATTAAAGAAAGCCAATAAGTTTTCCGCTAAGTATCGTTTATCTTCTCGGTTAAGTGTCCCTACAATGCCGCAATCTAGCGCAATCCATTGTGGATTTTCCGGATGCTCATAGGAGACAAAAATATTTCCTGGGTGCATATCGGCATGGAAAAAGCTGTCACGAAATACCTGAGTAAAAAAGATATTAACTGCATTTTCCGATAATAGTTTTAAATTCGTACCATTGGCTTTCAAGCCTTCAATATTAGAAACTTGAATACCATAGATACGTTCCATTACAAGAAGATTAATACTGCTATAATCAGTATAAACTTCTGGTACATATAAGGTTTCATCACCATCAAAGTTACGACGAAGTTGAATACTATTCGCCGCTTCGCGCATTAAATCGAGCTCATCAAGCAAGGTTTTTTCGTATTCGCGAACCACTTCAACAGGACGTAAGCGGCGCGCTTCTGGCTGGAGACGAGAAACTATCTCGGCCATCCTGTACATCAGCTTAATGTCAGCTTCAATAATCGGCTTAATATCAGGACGAATAACTTTAAAAACAATCTCTTTGCCGTTTTCTTTTAAGGTTGCAGTATGCACTTGAGCAATCGATGCTGACGCTAATGCAACTTCATCAAAATCGTCAAACCACTGCTCTAACGGCCCGCCTAATGATTCCTCAATAGTACGTTTAGCTAATTTGCCATCAAAAGGTTCAACTTGGTCTTGTAATAATGCCAGCTGATCTGCAATGTGCGGCGGAAAAAGATCGCGACGCGTTGACATCATTTGACCAAACTTGATCCATACCGGACCGAGTTCTTGCAATGCTAAACGTAAACGCTCACCCAATGGCACATCGGGGTATTCATTTTTGATCCAAAATAGCGATTTACGTAATTTTTTAGGAAGTTCGGTACGTGGATCAACCGGAATAAAGTCATCCAATCCATAGCGCAGTTGTACTTGAATAATACGGTACAACCGTTTTATTTCTGAGTAGCTCATCATTGCCAATTTATCGCTCAAGTAACTGGTTCAAACGGGCCTCAAAACGCGCAACATCCGATTTCAAGTCATCCACTTGATCGTAAAAATGCACCATTTCTAAAGGCTGTGGTAATAGTTGCCATTCTTCAGTGATCACTTCCGCTAAATCGCGTTGGCGATTCTTTACCCCTTGGCGAATAAATCGACTCCCCGACTTTACACTACTGACTAAAGTATGAGCAACTACATCACCCGTATATTGCGATAATTTTTCTTCGACATCGGGCTTCAAACCACTTAGCAAAGTGGAAAAATGCTGAGCCAATTGTAGATCGCCATCGAGTGCTAACTTATCGGCTTTAATTAGCTGCGTTAAGTTAGCTTGTTGTCGTAGCTCGGGTAACACCGTAAGGTTTAAAGCTAATTGGCAATCCACCTCGCCTTCAAATCCAGCAAGCACATCAATTTGATGACTGAAAACAAAGTACAAGGTTTTGTTAAATTCATTTAGCGTAACGCTAATGACTTTACCGCGTAAACGAGTAAGACGACGCTGACTATCAGCATCGTCTTTGAGTAATTGATTCAGTGATGTTTCAACCGCACCGGTAACAAAAGCATCTAACGGCATAGAGTCATCCTCAGAACTTATAACCACGGTGCAAGGCAACAATACCGCCCGTTAAGTTGTAATAACTGGTTTGATCAAATCCAGCTTCATCCATCATCCCTTTCAAGGTTTCTTGATCAGGATGCATGCGGATAGATTCAGCAAGGTAACGATAGCTTTCTGCATCATTGGCAATAATTTCACCCATTTTTGGTAATAGGTGGAATGAGTACGCATCGTAAACTTTTGATAATGGTTCTAGTAACGGCTTTGAGAACTCTAATACTAATAAACGACCGCCTGGTTTTAACACGCGATACATTGAACGCAGCGCTTTGTCTTTGTCGGTGACGTTACGTAAACAAAAGCTGATGGTGATGCAATCAAAGTAATCGTCAGGAAACGGCAGCTCTTCAGCATTAGCTTGAACATATCCCACGTTACCGACAATGCCACTGTCTCGCAGTTTACTGCGGCCAACGTTCAACATCGAGTTGTTGATATCAGCCAAAATAACCTGACCTGTTTCACCCACGATACGTGAAAATTTCGCCGTTAAATCACCGGTGCCGCCGCCTAAATCCAGTACACGTTGACCTTTGCGTACACCACTGCAGTCAATCGTGAAGCGCTTCCAAACGCGGTGAATACCCATCGACATCAAATCGTTCATGATGTCGTACTTTGCTGCAACCGAGTGAAAAACCTCAGCAACCATGGTTGCTTTCTCTTCTTTGGCGACGGTACGGAAGCCAAAGTGAGTCGTATCTTGTGTGGTGTCCGTCATGTTCAATCCGTTTATAGATACTGATGACGCTTGGCATCTACTTACGCAGCGTCATCAGTATTAAATGCATTTATTCAACTGGGCTTAGTGTACTTGATGGTTGCTCTTTGCTCAAAGCGCTTTACCTACCATTATGATAAATCCCCTTCAGATGGCACGGTAATATGAGAAAAGCCTCGGTATTCAGTTAGGTTAGATTGTGACTTTTCCACCAGCTGAGCACTAATATCACGTTTCACTTCAACCCCTAGTTGTTTGAAACTTTCTGCTTGGCGGATCACGTTGCCACGACCTGTTGCCAGTTTATTCATCGCCCCTTGATAACTTTGATTCGCTTTTTCTAACGATTGTCCCATCGCTTCCATATCCGTAACAAACAAGCGTAATTTGTCGTAAAGCTTGCCTGCACGATCAGCAATTTCTTTGGCATTTTGATTTTGTCGCTCATTACGCCACAAGTTATTAATAGTACGCAATGCCACCAGCAAGGTCGTTGGACTCACCAGCATGATATTTAAATCCATCGCATCCCGGATTAATGCCGGATCGGCTTCAATCGCAGCTTGGAACGCAGGTTCAACAGGAATAAACATCAAGACATAATCCAGACTTTGGATGCCATGAAGCTGATGGTAATCCTTACGGCTTAACCCACGCATATGGGCGCGCATCGAGGCAACATGTTCACTCATGGCGAGTTCACGCTCAGCGATAGTGTCTGCATTAAAGAAGCGCTCATACGCCACCAATGACATCTTGGCATCCACCACCACATCTTTTTGTTGGGGTAAATGCACCACAACATCGGGCTGATAACGCTTACCGTCTTCGTTTTCCAAACTGACTTGAGTTTGATATTCATGCCCTTCACGCAACCCTGAGTCAGACAATACTCGCGCCAGCACAACTTCGCCCCAGTTACCTTGGGCTTTGTTATCGCCTTTAAGGGCTTGGGTTAAGTTAATTGCCTCTTTCGCCATCTGCTCATTGAGCTGTTTAAGGCTATTGATTTGATGCACTAAAGTATGGCGCTCACGAGACTCTTGCGTGAAATTGTCATTAACCTGCTTTTTGAAACCTTCAAGTTGCTCTTTGAGTGGACTCAACAAGTTTTCTAAACTCATTTTATTCTGTTCATCCACCGTTCGAGTCTTCTGCTCAAATAAGCGATTAGCTAAACTTTCAAATTGAATACGCAAGCGTTCTTCAGCATTTTCTAATAGCTTAATTTTTTCATCTGCCGCTTTTTGTTCTTCAAAATGGCGGGCATCTTGCTCACGCAGATCGGCTTCAAGCCCCGCGCTGGCTAAGCGAGAATTATCAAGCTGCTCAGATAAATACTGCTTTTCATTTTGCAGCGCGTCAAAGTGACGCATTTTTTCTAATGCCGCAGCTAAGCGACCGTGCATTTGACGAATTTCATGGGTTAATCTGTCACGATCGTCATCTAACTCTTCCAGCTCTTGGTTTCTTTCTGCTAGCTGACTTTGTAATTGCTGCTCACGACTTAATGCTAAACGCGCATCTGATTCTGCTTGTTGCTCAACAAGCTGAAGCATTTGTTCGTATCGACCTTTATACCAGAATGCCGTGATCACACTGGCAACGGTGGCACCTAACAATGTTGCTAATGCGGTAATAACGCCACCACTTAACCATTCTGCCATAGTAAATTCTCTATCTTCCTGACAAATTATTCTCGCTTTTAAGGCTAAGAGGATACTGGATAAATGTCCAGCTAACGAAGAACAACTTAAACAATAAATAATGGATATAAGCGTTTTTGTTTGCACTCGATCACAGGCTATATCATCACTCGCTATTCACCTTTATAACCTTCTCCTACACTGCGTTACCGTTTTTCATTTTTTAACAGGGATAGTCATGAACGAACGCCTCGCTTTAGGGTATGGCATTGCCGCTGTGTTACTTTGGTCTACTGTCGCCACTGCTTTTAAAATTACCTTAGCTTATTTTTCTCCCGTTCAAATGATGGTGATTGCTAGTAGCGTGTCTGCTCTCGCCCTTATTGTTATAGCTGGCTATAAAAAAACACTCCACCAGCTTAAGTCGACTTTTCTTCAACGTCCGCTTTACTACTTATTACTCGGACTTATCAATCCTTTCGCTTATTACTTAGTGTTATTTAAAGCCTACGAATTATTACCTGCTTCACAGGCTCAACCCATCAACTACAGTTGGGCAATCACTCTGACTTTAATGGCTGCACTTTTCTTAGGACAAAAAATTCAGCGTAAAGATTGGATAGCTTGCGTGTTGGGATATGGCGGTGTGGTGGTAATTGCGACTCAAGGTAATATTTCAGCCTTGAATTTCACCAGTCCGTTAGGCGTTGCGTTAGCGCTATTTTCGACACTGTTATGGGCAGGCTATTGGATTTTAAATACTAAAAATAAAGCCGATCCAATCCTCGGTTTATTACTGGGCTTTTTAGTCTCGCTGCCATTTTCTATCGGCTTGAGTCTGTATCTTGGCGGTTGGCAAAGTGTACCTTGGCAAGGCTGGGCAGCAGTCACGTATGTTGGTTTATTTGAAATGGGGATCACCTTTGTTTTATGGCTCAATGCGCTACGGTTAACCCGTAATACCGCTAAGATCAGTAACCTGATTTTTATCTCACCTTTTATCTCTTTATTATTGCTCGCCACGATTATTGGTGAAACGATTCATCCCTCAACATTGATCGGCTTAATATTAATTATTGCAGGACTCGTAATCCAACAATGGCGAAATAAAAAAGTCCCGATTGTTGAATAGCTAAATTTAACCAAAAAAAAGCCTGTCGATTTGACAGGCTGTACGGATAAGGCTGTCACCACCTCACCTTTAAACTCATAATATTTATTAATTCTGTACCGTTAACTGTGGGTGCCAACGACGCCCGATTTTAGACACTAAAATCAATAATCCTGGGATCAGCAACCACATTTGTAACGTCATTAACACGGGGGATGAGAAATCTAATCGTTGGGTTAGGCTCACCATGACACCAGCACCACTCATTTGGAATAGCCCCAATAATGCTGCTGCAGTTCCAGCACGATCGCCAAATGGTGCTAATGCTTTTCCGGCTGCAGAGCCTAATACAAAAGCAAACCCAAAGGAACAAATGAAGATTGGCACCATAAAAGCCCATGCTTGCTGTAATGGGCTTAATAGCAGCATCAGAGCACCTGCCATCATTAAGATAATCAAACCAGTACGTAACGTTCGGCGAGTACCAAAGCGATCCATAAACCTGGGTGCAACCATACAGGCTGTAATATTGAGCACAGCATTAATACCAAACCAGATCGTAAACTGGTTCATGTCTTGACCAAGGTGGTTCATCAACCACACTGGTGCTGAAGTTACATAGGCTAAAATCACCGCCATCGCTAACATGCAAAGTGTAGCGTGAAATAAAAATGTTGGTTCGCGTAATACCGACCAGTAACGACTAAGACTAATAGTAGAGCCTTTCACATTAGTACTGACAGGGCGTGTTTCTTTAAATAACACCATCACAAAAAGACCTGCAACTAACGCAAATCCTGCCATGAAACTAAAGTTTGAACGCCAGCCAAAATGATGAGTAAGCCAAGTGCCTAAAAGAGGAGCAAGCGCAGGAATAAAACAAATCGCACCATTTAAATAGCTGATCATACGACCGCTTTTTTCAGCGCCAAAACTATCACGAACCGCAGCAAAAGCAGCAACAGAGGTTGCGCAAGCACCAAAGCCTTGTAGCAAACGTGCCAATAAAAGTAAATCTAAACTATGTGCAACATAAGCCATCACAGCACTAAACCCGTAAATGACAATACCACCAAGAGCAATCGGACGACGACCAATACGATCAGCTAATGGGCCAGCTATTAATTGTCCGAGACCAAGGCTAAACATGAACCATGTCACCGTATCTTGAACACGGGTAGGATCAACTTGAAAAGCATTTGCCATAACAGGCAATGCAGGAAGATAAATGTCTATAGCCAACGGGCTAAATAACACCAAGGTCACCATTAAGGCGACAAGCCGAGTATCGGTAGAAGTAGAGGTTGTCATGTGGCGTTCCTAGAAAAAGATCGCGCAAGTCTACGGTGTTATGAGAGTGAATAAAAATGGTTTATTTTCAATACCGCTTTTCCAAATTGGAATCCACCAGCCAACGTATTAATCACTAAGATAAATAGAGTCATAAGGTGAATACCCTGTTATTTATCATAGAGACAATTGAAGCGAGCCGCTAAAAAAGCTAACGTAACAATATTAAACCTAAATCGCTAATACCACAGTGATCAGGGTGAATTAGATCTAACCGCCTTCTAAAGGTGGTTTCTTGACAAGGAACAGACATGCAAACAGTTATCGCACAACGTATTGAGCAAATCCGTCAATGGCTTGAAACACAGCAGCTCGATGCCTTACTGATCCCTCATGAAGATGAATATCTTGGTGAGTACATTCCCGATCATAATGAGCGCCTTCATTGGCTAACTGGATTTACTGGCTCAGCAGGTGCTGCCGTGATCACTCGTGATCGTGCTGCAATGTTTGTTGATGGTCGTTATGTTGTGCAAGTGCGCAAGCAAGTACCGGGTGATGTGTTTGAATATTGTCATTTGATCGAGCAACCACCGGTGCACTGGGTATTAGAAAATCTAGCAGCAGGTAGCAAAGTCGCTATTGATAACCGCCTACACAGTGCAGCATGGCTGAAAAATGCCACGACAACCCTTGATGGTGAACTAGAGCTAGTATCAGTTAACGAAAACCCAATTGATGAACTATGGCTTGATCGCCCAGCACCAAAACTGTCGGATGCGGAGTTAATGGGTCTAGAGTATGTCGGTCAATCAAGTGAAGAAAAACGTGAACAAATTGCCGCACTACTAAAAAAACAAAAAGCTGATGCTGCCTTTTTAAGTCAGCTTGATAGCATTGCTTGGCTACTCAATGTTCGTGGTGATGACGTTCACTGTCTACCCGTTCTGCTGTCAGCTGCTGTGATCCACAGCGATGCATCAGTTGATTTCTACATCGATCATCACCGCCTACCAGAAGGTTTTGCAACGCACGTAGGTAACGGCGTCAATATCCGCGAGCCAGAGCAACTCGCCGCGGGTTTAGCCGCTCTTTCAAGTAAACGTGTACAGTTTGATTCAGCAAACAGTAATGCATGGGCAGCTCAGCAACTGACTGATGCTGGCGCACTGCTTATTGAAGCAGCTAATCCAACACTGCTACCAAAAGCCGCTAAAAATACGACTGAAATAAATGGCATGAAAGCGTGTCATATTCGTGATGGTGTCGCGATTTCTAAATTTCTTGCGTGGGTAGATAATCAAGTTGCAAGTGGCAATCTATTAGATGAAGCAGTGCTTTCCGATCAACTTTGGCAATTCCGTCAGCAAGATCCAAGCTGTCGTGACGTGAGCTTCGATACGATTTCCGCCTCTGCGGGTAATGCAGCAATGTGTCACTATAACCACATTGACCAACCACAGCCAGGCAAGCTGCAAATGGATACGGTTTACTTAGTCGATTCAGGCGGTCAATACCCTGACGGTACGACCGATATCACCCGTACTATCGCTATCGGTAATCCTGGTGATGAAGTAAAACAAGCCTTCACACTGGTACTAAAAGGTCATATTTCATTGGCTTCGGCACGTTTCCCGAAAGGTACAACAGGCTCACAACTTGACGCACTTGCGCGTCAGCATCTATGGGCACATGGCTTTGATTATGATCATGGTACAGGTCACGGAGTGGGCCACTTCTTAAGTGTTCATGAAGGTCCACAACGCATTTCTAAAGTGGCTAACCCAACCGCGCTACTGTCAGGTATGGTGTTATCTAACGAGCCAGGTTATTACCGTGCAGACGCATTTGGTATTCGTATCGAAAACCTTGAACTGGTCGTCGATATTGAAACTCAAGGTGACATGAACGTCATGGGTTTTGAATCGTTAACCCGTGCGCCAATCGATAAGCGTTTAATCGATCCTGCACTATTAACTGACGTAGAGCTTGCATGGCTTAACAACTATCACCAAATCGTGTTTAACGTGATCAGCCCATCGCTGACAGGTAGTGATCTTGAGTGGCTAACACAAGCGACATCACCACTAAGCCGCTAACGCTTAGACAAGAAAAAGAAAAGCCAGTACGCATCACGTACTGGCTTTTTATTATCCAGAATAGGCGGGATGCCAATCTTTCCACACCACTTCAAACCCCTGTTGCTTGACCGCTGTAGCAACATCTGCAACCGAACGTTCATCACTGATTGCAAACTGTTCTAGCTCTGGCGTGTCATCAGCGTATCCGCCCGGTTGGGTTTTAGAGCCCGCCGACATACTAGTGATCCCCAAGGGCAATACATTATCGCGAAAATGCGCTGATTCTCGCGTCGATAACGACAGCTCAACTTCAGGATTAAACAACCGATAAGCACAAATCAATTGCACCAGTTGGCGATCCGTCATCACCGATTTAGGCTCTAATCCACCAGTACAGGGTCTTAAACGTGGGAATGAAATCGAATAGCGGCTTTGCCAATACGTCCGCTCAAGATAGGCCAAATGACTAGCAACAAAAAAACAATCCGTGCGCCATTCTTCCATGCCAATCAAAGCACCGATCCCAATCTTGTCTATTCCTGCTTTTGCTAACCGATCTGGTGTCGCTAAGCGGTATTCAAAATTGGTTTTATTGCCTCGCAAATGATGCTTCGCATAGGTTGGCGCATTATAAGTTTCTTGATACACCATCACCGCATCTAAACCAAGTTGTCTCAGCTCTTGATACTCATCTTGCTCTAGTGGCTGTACTTCCATTGCCAAATAACTGAAGTGCTGTTTGATTTGAGGGATCGCATCACGAAAGTAATTCATACCAACTTTGGTTTGATGCTCGCCAGTGACCAGTAACACACTATCAAAATTTAGCGCTTTTATTGCCTCACACTCTCGCTCTATTTCTTGTTCACCCAAGGTACGGCGCTTAATGCGATTTTCCATCGAAAAACCACAATAGGTACACGCATTGGCACACAGATTCGAAAGGTATAACGGCACATAAAAACTCATGGTATGACCAAACCGCTGACGTGTTAGCATCGCAGAGAGTTGTGCCATTTGCTCTAAGTAAGGTTCAGCCGCAGGGGAAATTAAGGCTTTGAAATCCTCTAGATCCAGCGTTGATTTTCCTAAAGCACGCTCAACATCGGTAGCCGTTTTAGCATAAATCGACAAACGGATATCATCCCAATCCATTTGTTGCCAAACATCCACAAAGCTCATGTTGGCTCCTTAATCGTTAAGAAATGCCGTTAATGGACTTGATGCAATTGCATGGTTCACCTTACCTGCAAGACCCGCTTCATAGGCCATACGACCACTTTCCACGGCCAATTTAAATGCACGCCCCATTGCAATCGGATCACTTGCCGCTGCGATGGCAGTATTGACCAATACCGCATCAGCCCCCATTTCCATCGCTTCTGCGGCATGAGAAGGTGCCCCAATGCCCGCATCCACCACCACAGGTACTTGCGCCTGATCGATAATAATGCGAAGAAAATCGCGAGAAGCGACCCCTTTATTCGAGCCAATCGGCGCACCTAATGGCATCACGGCAGCGCAACCCACATCTTCTAATCGCTTACAAAGCACAGGATCGGCATGACAGTAAGGCAATACGACAAACCCTTCTTTTACCAATTGCTCAGCCGCTTTTAGCGTTTCAATCGGATCAGGCATGAGGTATTTTGGATCAGGGTGAATTTCTAATTTTAGCCAATTCGTCCCCAATGCTTCTCGGGCTAACTGCGCGGCAAAGATCGCTTCTTTGGCATTTTTCGCCCCTGACGTATTAGGCAGTAAGTTCACTCCTGCTTGGATCAATGGTGCTAAGATATCGTCATCACGCTCAGCGATATTGACTCGCTTTAGTGCCATAGTCACGAGCTCAGATCCTGTTGCTAAAATCGATTCTGCCATAACATCACGATTGGCGTATTTACCTGTTCCGGTAAACAGTCTCGATGTGAATGTTTTATCTGCAATAGTCAACATATTAACCTCCAGCTATCGCTTGAAATAACGCGATCTGATCGCCATCAGCAATGACGGTTGTCGACCACTCACTGGCTCCAACAATGCGCTGATTTATCGCGACCGCAGTACCTTGTATGGGTAAATCTAACTGCTTAACAAATTGATGAACGGTTTGCTCAGCCTCGCAAGACATAGATTCATCGTTCAACCAGATACTTATCATGGTAGCCATTTACACAACCTCTCTTTGATCTTGCTGACCACACACAGGGCAACCAGAATCAGCATCGATTGATACCTGCTGCCATTTTCCTGTTAAGCCATTAAATTGCTGCAGCAAACCAAACCCAACTTCAGCAACACCTGCGATAGCTTTGATCGCATTAAGCGCTTGTAACGTTCCAATAGTGCCAACAACAGGCCCCATCACGCCGTTACTACGACAATTTTTATCTTGTGGTGACGCTTCAGTACTAAATGGAAACACACATTGATAACACGGTGAGGCCTGCCTGAAATCAAACGCCAGTAACTGTCCTTGCCAACCTATCGACGCACCGGCAATCAGTGGTGTTTGATGCTGATAACAAGCTTGATTGACCGCATAACGGGTAGCCCAGTTGTCACTGCAATCAAGTACAATATCGGCCTGTTGTACTTCCATTACGAGTTGAAAACCTGCAAGCTTGGCTTTTACTGCACGCGTTCGTACCAATGGGTTCAATGCTAAAAGCTGATCACAGGCTGCTTGCGCTTTATTGAGTGACACATCGGTTTCTCGATAAATCACCTGACGCTGCAAGTTCGAACTCTCAACCTCATCATCATCAGCAATCACCAGTAACCCAACACCCGCAGCCGCTAGATACATCGCTGCCGCTGAGCCTAAACCTCCCGCACCGACGATCAATACCTTGGCATTGTTAAGTGCAAGTTGCCCCTGCTCTCCCATCTCTTCCAGCATGATTTGTCGATTATATCGAATAAAAGCAGTATCAGAGAGTCTGTCAGTTGTCATACATCACCTCCCGCTCAGATAAGCATTGATTGAGTTGTTCGACGGCAATCGCAGGCTCACTTGACTGGGTGATCGCACGTACCACCGCAACGCTACTCACCCCTGTTTTCCAAACGACGGGCACACGAGATAAATCAATACCCCCAATTGCCACTGTTGGAAACGTATTGCCAATCAATTGTTGATACAGCTTTAAGCGGTGAACGCCTTGCGGTAATGACGGCATTTGCTTGGTTGTGGTTGGGTAAATATGACCAAGGGCGATATAACTGGGATTAAATGCCATCGCACGTAATATCTCGTAATACCCATGGGTTGAGATCCCTAAGCGAAGATTCGCTTGTTGAATGGCATTGAGATCAGCGACCGCTAAATCTTCTTGTCCCAAATGCACCCCAAAAGCACCATGCTCAATAGCCAGTTGCCAATAGTCATTAATAAAGACCTGCGCATTTGCCTGCAGACCTAACGCAATAGCATGAGCAACATCTTGCTCTAAACCTTGTGCATTCGGATCTTTGATCCGCAGCTGAGTGGTTTTCACATCCAATTCAAGTAACTGCTTAACCCATTGGACGGAATCCACTACCGGATATAACGTCAGTTTCTCACTATCAACAGCTGCAAAAGCTTCAACTGGCTGACATTGATCTTGCCAACCAATATCTAACAGCTTTGAAAAATTAGCACAAACGATGTCAGGGAAAGCATCACGCTCAGTTGGCCAAATGCCCATCTGCATTGACTGGGCATACGCCCTTGCCAGCACTAGAGCATCTTCTAAGGGGTAATCAAGCGCGAGTGCCACCAATAACATCGCTCTCTGTTGAGTCGCATTACCAAGCTCAACACTGAAACAACCACGAACGTCACCATCATGATGCCAAAGATCAAGATAACCACCATTGACAGGTAAACCACATACCACAACGTTAGATCGTTCCAGTATTTGCGCTTTGATCAGCGAAAGATCTACCTCAGAAGATACCCATTGATCTTGAAATACATAATCAATTAGCTGAGTGGAGCAGGCTTGTTCAAAGCCCACTCGTTTAACGCAAGAGGGCGTCGATACCTCAATCCACTCTTGGCTTGATGGTATTAACGTGACTTGCTCACCTAACTGATACTCTGTCGCAGAGGCTAATAATGGCTCAATATGCATCACCAGAGACGATAAGACCTTTGGTAAGCTTAAGGTGCTCATTAGCTTTCCTCTTTAGCTAGGTGATATAACTCACTACCTTTAGATCGAAACTCTTGTGCTTTTTGCTGCATGCCTTCAAGTGGATCATCTAATAGCTTGATCGCGATTTCTGAGTCTTCTAACCCCTTAGCGTAATCTCGTACTTCTTGAGAGATCTTCATTGAACAGAATTTAGGGCCACACATTGAACAGAAATGGGCAACTTTGCCTGACTCTTGAGGGAGAGTTTCATCGTGATAGGCACGCGCCGTTTCAGGGTCAAGACCGAGATTAAATTGATCTTCCCAACGGAATTCAAAACGCGCTTTAGATAAGGCATTATCGCGCACTTGTGCACCAGGGTGGCCTTTTGCTAAATCAGCAGCATGGGCACAGAGTTTATAAGTGATAAGACCGACTTTTACATCGTCTTTATTAGGCAAGCCTAAGTGTTCTTTGGGTGTCACATAACAAAGCATTGCACAGCCATACCAACCAATCATCGCCGCACCAATACCCGATGTAATATGATCATAACCCGGTGCGATGTCTGTCGTCAGTGGACCTAAGGTATAGAATGGCGCTTCATGACAATGCTCTAGCTGCTCTTCCATGTTTTCTTTGATCATGTGCATGGGTACGTGACCGGGGCCTTCAATCATGACCTGTACATCGTATTCCCATGCAATTTTAGTTAGCTCACCTAATGTGCGTAGTTCACTAAACTGGGCTTCATCATTAGCATCGGCTACAGAACCTGGACGCAAGCCATCGCCCAGTGATAGTGAAATATCGTATTGCGCACAGATCTCACAAATCTCACGGAAGTGCTGATAGAGGAAGCTTTCTTTATGGTGTGCCAAACACCACTTCGCCATGATAGAGCCGCCACGCGATACAATACCGGTTACACGTTTCGCCGTCATAGGTACATAACGAAGCAGTACGCCAGCATGGATAGTGAAGTAATCCACCCCTTGCTCAGCTTGCTCTAGTAATGTGTCACGGAACACTTCCCAGTTAAGGTTCTCAGCCACACCATTTACTTTTTCAAGTGCTTGGTACATAGGTACAGTACCAATCGGAACAGGGCTATTACGGATGATCCATTCACGCGTTTCGTGAATATTTCGACCAGTTGATAAATCCATTACCGTATCGCCACCCCAACGGGTCGACCAGACAAGTTTTTCAACTTCTTCTTCAATCGATGAACTCACCGCTGAGTTACCAATATTGGCATTCACTTTAACAAGGAAATTACGGCCAATGATCATTGGCTCAGTTTCAGGATGGTTAATGTTGGCAGGAATAATTGCTCGGCCTTCAGCCACTTCTTTACGCACAAACTCAGGCGTAATTTCTTTTGGTAAATTAGCACCAAAGCTCACACCTGGATGTTGTTGGTTTAATACTTCATCACGGTATTTCGCACGACCCATATTTTCACGGATCGCGATATATTCCATCTCAGGCGTAATAATACCTTGGCGCGCATAATGTAATTGCGTCACACAACGCCCAGCTTTTGCACAACGAATACGCGCACGTTCCGCAAAACGTAAATCATCAAGCGTCTTATCATCTAAACGTTCATTGGCATACTCAGAGCTTAACCCTTCTAGTAATTCAGTATCGTCACGCTCTGCGATCCATTGCTCACGCACTAACGGCAAGCCATTATAGATATCGATGTTTTTTTCAGGATCAGTGTAAAAACCAGAAGTGTCGTAAACGCGAATAGGCTCGTTAGGCTCAAAGATAGGAGATTCTTTACTGCCACCAACCAAGCTATCAGCTAGAGTGATTTCACGCATAGGAACAAGCACATCAGGACGGCTACCTTGAACATACACTTTCTGTGAGTTCGGGTATGGTTGTGCTGTTAATGATTCAATAAATTGTTTCGCTTCCAGTCTCGCTTGCTTGCGATTCGACATAGCAGTTTCCTTGATTTTTCAATGTAGGGGAAAATGCTTGGCGGATGGGCGTAAACAAGAGGTGTGTACCTAAGTACAGCTATGCAGATGCATACAGTGATCCCTTAAGATATGTAGCAGAAGACATTCTCTCGTTCCCTTCGCAGGTATTAGCCTGATCAGGTTCAACGGATCCCGCAATGCGGTCTCAGCCATATGGCACTCCGACAAGTAGCAATGAGTATAAAGAAGCCGTTATAGTGCAACAACCTTTATACTGAGAAAAATAATAAAAAGTGACAAACAACAAAAAGCCGTGCATCAACACGGCTTATTATTACATTGCATATTTTAATCGTTGTTACTGTGAAATTAATACATCACAACCTAGGTGATTAGCCAAAGAATCACTTAAATCACCAAACAAGTGAAAAGTCGATTTATGGTAACCGGTGATCACTAGGCTAGCATTCAGTTCTTTTGCTAAAGCCTCTATATGCTTTGAAACATCGCCATCTGCAGTATGTATCGCTTTAACTTTATGAGAAGAAGCTGTAATTAAATCAGATAACTCTTTCATGCGTTTTTTTGCAATCGCATCATGCTCTTCTTGTAGCTCAACTTCCACATCAATAAAACTTACGTTTCCGATCCCTGGCTCAACATAAGCAACATGTAAATCAGCGTGATTTTGCTCAGCGATAACGCCAGCTTTCACCATCAATTTATGCGCATTTTTATCTTCAGGATTAACCGCTAATAACACTGTTTGGTAAAGCGACATACCTAGCCTCCTTGAGCTAAGGCTCATAGTAAATTCATTATTTATGATTATGATGCTATAAATATAGCTATACAACTAAGTATTACGCTGACTATTTAATATTAACTTAAATCAATGATTGCATTTTTGGAGAGTTCTCACTTTTCTCGCTAGCGATTATCATGAGCGCTTTCTATCATTACCTAAAAATATAAACGAGATCCCAATGAGCCAATATTTATTACTAGGATTCATCGCGCTTGGTGGTGCATTCGGCGCCTGCTCAAGATACCTCATTTCTGAGCTATGCGTAATGCTATTTGGCCGTGGCTTCCCATACGGTACTTTAACCGTAAACGTGCTGGGCTCCTTGATCATGGGGCTATTGATGTCAGCACTTAATCAAGGAATGATTGAAGCTGCACCATGGCGACCTATTATCGGCTTAGGCTTCCTAGGCGCACTAACAACATTCTCCACGTTCTCAATGGACAATGTTGTCTTGATGCAACAAGGTGAATTTTTCAAAGCAGGTTTAAACATTTTACTTAACGTTATTGTCAGCATTGCTGCTTGTTATGTTGGCTACCAGCTTATGATGAAAAGTTAATAGATAACCGATAAAAAAACCGCCTGCATGGCGGTTTTTTTATATCTAAATTAAACGAGTCATCACTTTATGCTAATGAAGAAGAACAACAAGTAATTCATTATTCTATTTAGATTAAAATTCTAAGTAACGCTATATATTTCTTAGCTATGTTTATGGCACTTATCTTCAGACGAAAAAAAACCTGAATCTTTCGATTCAGGTTTCTTTAATAAAGTGGCGGAGCGGACGGGACTCGAACCCGCGACCCCCGGCGTGACAGGCCGGTATTCTAACCAACTGAACTACCGCTCCACACGGAGATAAAACTTTCGTTTTATCCGATATCCGTAGTTCAAAAC
>NZ_PYNX01000015.1:0-96498 GCF_003026755.1 Photobacterium sp. GB-50 | reverse complement strand
GAATTGACTGTGCTGATACTTACGTATCAATTGGTCACTAGTATCATTGATAAATCTTTCGACTTAACTTTTCAACGAGTGCCCACACAGATTGCATGGTCAAATTGTTAAAGAACAATACTGATTTGGTTGCTAGCCAATGGCTTGCTCCGTGTCAGTGAGGTCGCATTATAGGGAGATTTTATGTCCTGACAAGCCCCTGAAATAAAAAAAATACGCGAGTGGTCAACATTCAACCAAAAAAATATTAATTCGTATAAAAAACAAAAAAGCACGTAGTGTAATACGTGCTTTTATTTATCCTACGAACCTTAAATACGTTTAATTTGGCTTATATTTGTCATCGATTACGGTTTTAGAACCGAAACTATGATCTTTTTTAACTGCTGATTTCGTTTCTTTTTTTACGTCATTGTCGATCCAATACACGCCTAAATCGCGTAGGCCACCATGCGTAAATAACATTTGTGTTTTTTTCTGCATTGGCTGTTCTGGATATTTCATCCAACGCCAGTACGCTTCGCGTGTATAGGGAGCCATTAATCCAGGTATTACTACTGTTGCATCGTGAACAACGGCTTGTATCTGACGGGAGTACCTTTCTTTATCTTGAGTTGATAGCGCATTACGAAAGTTCATAATTAACTGATCCAATTCAGGAGTACTAAAATTAGTAAAGTTATTATTTTGGACTTTCCCTGCATTAGCACTATGAAAATACTCCCAATATTGAGGTTGCGGTGCTGTTCCCATTGAATGGAAAGACACATCATGTTTTTTCTCTAACGCATACTTAAATGCAGAAGAGCCATCAATTAAATTCATTTTAATTTCTAGCCCAGCTAATTTTGCTTGTTCTTTCAAATAAGCCAAACGAGGGGTTACCACTTGGTGGCTATAGGTAAAAGCAAAACTCAACCTTTGCTTTTGGTCATTGAGACGAATGCCATCAGAGCCAATAGTTGTAAACCCAGCTTTTTCAAATTCTGCGATCGCTTTGTTTGGTTCAAAAGGTAATGGTTTTAGCTCTTGATTACTAAAGTTACCCTGCCCGACCCCTAATCCATGAGGTTTACGTACAAAATCACCACGCAATACGTTTTTATTTAATCCATCAATATCTAAAGCATATGCAATACCAGTACGAACGTGGATATTATCAAGCATGGGTTTATCGGTATTTAACCAAAAACTTCCAGCCCCAAGTTCAGGCTCGCTGTATCCCCAAAATTTATGAATATAGCCATTTTTAAAAGGCTTGGTATCTGACTTTTCATGCCATAGCTCAGGACGTCCTAAATAAAATATATCTAGGTCACCTTTTTGAAAGTGCTTAAAGGCAATATCGCTATCACGAATGACTTTGATCCTGATTTTTTCTACATTATATCGGCCTTTATAATAGCGATTACCGTATCCCCACCAGTCTTCACCAACATGCTCCATGGTAATGGATTTACCTTTTTTGATCTTACCTACATGATAAGCACCCAGTGTCGGTTCGGCTTTAAAGTTAAAACGGCGCACGAAGTTATCATCAACACCATCGTTATTTTCATCTTTGGTTGGCGTATAAAAATGTTCAGGTCGAGGCTTTAAGCGATGAATACCATATAGCAGATCGGCTTCATCCTTCTCAGTGGCGAAAACAATCTCCAACGTATGTTCATCAAGCGCAGTGATACGTTCAAAATATTCAGAATAAAATGTGTTGTACCAAGGATCGACAATATCTTTTGAACGATAAAACGTTAGCATGTAAATATAATCAGATGCTTTGAGAGGCTTTCCATCTGACCATTTGGCTGCTGGATTTAACTTTACATAAATAGTCTTTTTGTCTTCACCAAAGGCCCAATGCGTTGCAAGATCAGGAATATATTTTTGTGTGTCAGGGTGGCGCTGAAGTAATTGCGGTTGTCCATCTAATAGCCAAACACGAAACTCACCGTTACCATCAGGTCCTACGGTTCGAAATGTTTGCGGAAAACTAGAGATATGGGTGCGCAACGTCCCTCCGAATTTTGCATCAGATGACGCAAAAAGAGGCTCGTTATTATTTGTAATCCACTCAACGTTTGAAGGTAACTCCGCCCACGATAAAGTAGGTAATAAGACTGCTGTGGCAGTTAAAATCTGTCTAATCATCGTTCATCCTTGAGCATTGCTTTCAATCACACTTTATTCGACATCATAACGATTAAGCGACGTCAGCTTTTTTTTCGTTATGCCTTTTTCTTTTCCTGTATTTTGGATGGGTGATTGGAATCGCTGATAGTAACGTTTTGGTGTAATCAGCCTGAGGATTCGCATAAATATCTTTTGCTTTCCCCATTTCAACAACTTTTCCGAAATACATCACGACAAGGTTATCTGATATATGTTTAACAACGGATAAATCGTGAGAGATAAAGATCATGGCTAGATTCATCTCTTTTTGTAACTGCAACAATAAATTTAAAATCTGCGCCTGTACTGATACATCAAGAGCTGACACGGATTCATCACAAATGAGTAATTTAGGTTTGAGTGCTATCGCCCGTGCAATACCAATTCGTTGACGCTGACCACCAGAAAATTCATGAGGATAGCGATTAACTGAAGATTCCGGTAACCCCACTTTAATCAGCAATTCTTTAACCCACTTTTTTCGCTCTTCAGGTGTTCCTATTTTATGGATAACAAAAGGCTCTTCTAAGATCATGCCAATGGTATGGCGCTGGTTTAGTGATTCCATTGGATCTTGAAAGACAATCTGCATGTCTTTTCGAAGCGGTCTCATTGCCTTAGTAGATAGATCAGTAATGTCTTTACCTTCAAAAAAAATTCGTCCTTCTGTCGGTTCAAACAACTTGAGGATAGTTCGACCTAATGTACTTTTCCCACAACCTGACTCCCCTACAAGGCCAAGTGTTTCACCCTGTGAAACTGAAAAGGAAACGCCATCTACCGCTTTTATAGTGTAGCCTTTTTTGAAAATCCCTTTACCTGAAACAAAGTGCTGCTTGAGGTTTTCAATCCTTAAAATCTCTGACATAACATCACCTTAATATTAGACTATGAACGCTGGCTTAACCCTTAAACTCTGGAAACAAGGTGATATCAATCGGTTTGATTTCTATCGGTTGTTTGGGCTCACTATCCAGACTTGGCATCAATCCCATTAAGCGTTCGGTATAAGGGTGTTGAGGGTTATCAAATAGATCAAATATCTCGGCATATTCGACAACCTTTCCCCCATACATAACAGCAACTTCATCACAAATCTCAGCCACAACACCTAAGTCATGCGTAATAAAAATCATGGCCATACCCGTTTCTTCTTGAAGTTCATTCATTAATTCAAGAATAGACGCTTGTACCGTTACATCGAGTGCAGTTGTCGGCTCATCACAAATAAGTATGTCAGGTTTACAGGCCAGCGCCATGGCTATCATGACTCGCTGGCGCATCCCTCCAGATAAATTATGTGGATACTCGTTAAAACGTTTTTCTGGATAAGGGATCTTTACCTTATTTAGCATTTCAACTGAATAGGCAGTCCGCTGCGATTTATCGAGATCAGGACGATGCAGTTCCAACACTTCATTGAGCTGTCGTCCAATGGTATGAACAGGGTTTAACGCCGTCATTGGATCTTGAAAGATGATCGAGATTTTATTGCCACGCATGGCATACATTTCTTCTGCCGGCAAAGTGACCAAATCAGTACCACGGTACAAGATCTGGCCGTTGGTTATTTGCCCATACGGTTTGGGTAATAAACCCATTATGGACATAGAAGTGACACTTTTACCGCAACCAGATTCTCCAACTAACCCTAGCGTTCGGCCTTTATAAACATCAAAATTCACGCCATGAAGAATTTTTACCACGCCATCATCTGTCGAGAACTCAGTCTCTAAATCACGTACGCTTAAAATGATCTCATCTTGCATCATTCACTCCTACGTTATGGCTTATAGCTATCATCGATAATGACTACAGGATCAAAAGATTCCCCTTTTTTCATTGCTGTTTTGGTTTCTTTTTTCACATCAGAATTAATCCAGAATGTTCCCAATGTTAGATACCCACCATTAGAGAAAACATAATCCGTATCTTTCGTCATGACTGGCGAAGGGAATTGCATCCAACGCCAATAAGCTTCACGTGTGAAAGGAGCCATGTAGCCCGGTACTATTACATAGGCATCTGAAACCATTTTCTGAATATCATGGGAAATACTTTGTTTTTTCTTAGTATCAAATTCGGCAATAAAGGCAGCGATCTTTTTATCCATTTCAGGAGAACGATAATTAGTATGGTTATTGGTTTGAGGCTTTGCGTTTACCGAGTGTAAATATTCCCAGTAAGCAGGAATTTTACCGCCCCCCATCGTCAGATAAGCCAATTCATGTTTCTTTTCTAAGATATATTTGAATGCAGATGAACCATCAATTAGATTCAGTGTTAACTCTAACCCTGCCTGTTTTGCCTGCTCTTTTAAATATGCGAGACGAGGCGTTCGTGCTGGGCGACTATAAGTAACAGCAAACGACAAACGTTGACCTTCATCATTCATACGAATGCCATCAGCACCTACTGTTGAAAAACCGGCCTTTTCAAAGTAAATAATGGCTTTTTCTGGTTCAAACGTCGGTGGAGTTCGGGTAGGACTGTCGAAACCACCATGCCCCGTACCTAGACCATGCGGCTTACGAAGGTAATCACCACGTAATACATTTTTGATCAAACCATCATAGTCGGTTGCATAGGTAATTCCCTTACGGATATTCAAATCATCCAGTAAAGGCTTCGCAGTATTCATCCACAACCCACCAGCGCCCTGAACCGCTTCGTTGTAACCCCATAACTTATGGACGTAACCATTTTGATAAGCTTTTGTATTAGACTTTTCATGCCATAATTCAGGCTGAGCAAGAATGAATGAGTCTAAATCCCCTTTTTCGAAGTGTTTTTTAGCAATATCTTGATCGCGGATCACTTTAATACGGATCTTATCGACGTTATAACGATTTTTATAATAGCGATTGTTGTATCCCCACCACTCATCACCGACATGTTTAAAGGTAATGCTTTTCCCTTTTTTAACTTTATCTACGTAATAAGGCCCTGTTGTTGGCTCTGTCTTAAAGTTGTATTTACGAACAAAGTTATCGTCCATACCATCATTATTTTCATCCTTTACTGATGCAAAATAATGAGCCGGACGGGGCTGTACACCATTACTTGGAAGAGACAACATGTAAAGTAATTCATCATCACTCTTCGCTACTTTTGAGGTAATAACAATGGTGTAATCATCAATTTTTTCAACATTTTCTATATGGTTGATAAAAAAATCATTATACCAAGGGTCAATGATATCTTTCGAACGGTAGTACTTAAGCATGAAGAGGTAATCCTCTGCTGTTACTTTTTTTCCGTCACTCCAACGTGCATTAGGATCTAGTTTGAAATACACCGATTTATGATCATCACCAAATGCCCATTCAGTTGCTAATTGCGGGATCCACTCACCAGTGGTCGGATGAAGTTGGACTAACTTTGGTGCTTCATCCATAAAATATTGGCGAAGTCCTGAGTTAGCATCAGGCCCAACACTACGTAAAGTTTGAGGGAAGCTACGCATAAACGTACGGTATGTACCGCCACGCTGAGCATCTGGAGAGGCAAATAAAGGCTCATCAAGATTAGTTACCCATGTCATATCCGACGGTAACTGAGCCGCAAATGTATTGGGACTGATTGCTGCCATTGAAAGCGCTATCAAAGTAAGCGCACTGTATTTATTATTTTTCATATAACATCCTTGTTTCGCTATGCGACTAAACGTAACGAGTAAATCGTTTTGGGTCAAAAGCGGCACGAATGGCTTCGCCAATAAAGGTAACCATCACTAACACCAACACGATTGATGTTACAACTGAGGTCACAATCCATGGAGAGTCAAGGTTAGATTTTCCTTGCTGTAGTAACTCTCCCCAGCTTGGGGTTGGGGGCATTAAACCTAACCCTAAATAATCTAATGCCGTTAACGCGGTGATGTTTGCCGCAATGGTAAACGGAGCTAATGTCACGATCATTACCATCGTATTAGGTAGTATGTGGTTAAATAAAATCCTACCCGTTGAAGCGCCTAAGGCTTTAGCTGCCATAACATATTCACGTGCAGACTCTTTATAAGTCATGGTACGCATATACCAGGTCATCCCCATCCAACCAAATAAAACGTTGATGGCAACAAACAAAGTAAAGGTTGGCTGAGTGATCGAAACTAAAATCATAATCACATAAAGGAAAGGCACCATTGACCAGATTTCAATTAAACGTTGGACGAATAAATCGAACTTTCCACCAAAAAAACCCATCGCGCATCCTACTGCAGTGCCAATAGCATAAGAAATGGCCATGGTTAATAATGCAAATCCCATAGCGATACGAAAGCCGTATACCAAACGCGCTAAGATATCTCGACCAATAATGTCAGTACCTAAATAGTGTTTATTCTCGAAGTTTGGTGGGTTTGGCGGATAGTTGCCGGAAAAGTCCTGCTCATAGGCATTCCATGGTACTAAAGGCATAATGACAAAATTGTCTCCGCCCTCTTCTTCAAACGTTTTTTGAAGTAAACGGTAATCCGCCTCACTTGCTGTACCTTGACCAAAGTCCTGACCCAGTCGTACATCGGAAAACACAGGGAAACTATAATTCCCATTGTATTTCACGATCAGCGCTTTATTGTTAATGAGTAGCTCGGCAAATAATGACAGCGTGAGTAATACTGCTAAAATAATGAATGACCAATAACCTCGTTTAATCTCTTTAAAACGTTTGATCTTCTTTTGTGTTAATGGATTAATTTTCAACATATTAGGCTCCAAACTTCACGCGAGGGTCGACCAAAGCAACACAGATATCTGACAGGATATTTCCAACCAATAACATTGCAGCATTAACAGCAACAATCCCCATAACGACGGGGTAATCACGCTCCATGATCGACTCGTAGCCTAATAAACCAATACCATCAATATTGAAAATAACTTCAATAAGAAAAGATCCCGTCATAAAAAATAATAAGGAATTACCAAAGTGACTCGCAATCGGGATTAAACTGTTGCGTAAAGCATGCTTTCTTACCGCACGCTTAAAAGGTAATCCTTTCGCGATCGCTGTTCGGATATAATCTGACGACAAATTCTCCATTAGATTATTTTTCATCGTCATCGTTAACGTTGCAAAATCACCAATCAAATAACAAATTAATGGTAGAATCGCGTGCCACATGATGTCTTTAAAACGCTCGAAAAAGGTTTCATAATCTTCATAGTCATCACTAACAAAGCCCCCCATTGGTGTCCATTCCAAGTGATAACTAAATAAAGTGATGAGTAGTACACCAACAACATAACCGGGTAAGGCATAGCCGACGAAGATGAGAATAGAAGAGGAGGAATCAAACACCGAACCATGTTTCAGTGCTTTGTAGTAGCCAAGAGGAATAGAAATAAAATAACTAATAAAGAACGTCATACCGCCATAAAATAATGAAACAGGTAATCGCTCTGCAATCATTTCAGAAACTGGTTCGTAATAACGGGTAGACTCACCTAAGTCTAACTGCACGAGGCGAAACAACCATTCTGAATACGCTTCCATCACGGGTTTATCTAGCCCATAAAACGCATTAAGTTCAGCCATTTGCTCTTCCGATAAAGCAGAATTTCCGCCAGCAGAAGACATAGCTGCACCACCATCACCTTGTGCTTGCATATTTGCCAACATACGCTCGACAGGACCTCCTGGCACAAAGCGAGTAATAGCAAAAATTAAAACCGTAATACCAAGAAAAGTAGGGATCACAAGCGCCATTCGGCGTAAAAAGTACGAAAACATGTCTTAACTGACTCCCTGTTAATTCATGCTGGTGATGATATACCAGCGATAATAATTTACATTTTAGTAACTTCACATTTAATGCACTGGTTCATCCTGAACAAGCAACATCACTCACCAACAGCATGTCTTACTATAAATATCCAACATAAATACAATGAATTACGAATAGCTTCAACCCAACGCTATAATCTTGTGCCATAAATGCCCCGAAAAGCACAAAACACAAAATGGAAACAAAAAAACAACATTTATCTGCTATTTAATCCATTTACATTCAGGATTAGGCACTTCTTCCCTTGTGAATATTACAAAAATATTGCATTTTTATGCATTTATTCTTATTCCTTAATCGGTCACATAGAGCATTAACCTAAAGAGTGGTCTAACCACAGCCCTATTATTCCGGCAACAACAGATCCTCTCGCTAAGAATCAACTAACTAACAAATGCATAAATAATCATTTAGCCAATATTGGTAACTTGTGCTACCTAAAAAATAAAAAGCAGTTCATTTAACTGGCTTTACTTGATATAGAAGGATATTGAGTCAATATTAAAATAACCACAATCAGGCAAATAAAATAGCACTAAAAGCCAGCTACTGATCTAATAATTAGAATTAAACACCAAATAAAATAAAAAATATGGATTTTATACCGTTTCGGGGTTTGGTGAATAATTCATCCTACTGGTTTGACTTCATATTTTCGCTTCGGTTATACCATTAATAACGTTAACAACCAGTTAACAGAAAAATAATTTATACCTAGGAAGATAATGGAGCGCATGGATGTATAAAAAAAATACAGCGTTGTCGGTTGCCGTCAGCCTAGCGCTAGGCTCATTGAGCGTAGCCCCTATGGTCGCCTATGCCGAAGAAGAAGTTGAAAAGCTTCAAAAAATGAAAGTAACGGGTTCACGTATTTCTCGTGTTGATATGGAAGAAGCGGAACCGGTTCAAGTACTTTCCTCTGATTATATTGAAAATACGGGATTAGTTTCACTTGGCGATGTCTTAAACCAAATACCAGGAGTTGGTGGCACAGTTCAGAGCTCTTCTGTCAACAATGGTAGTAATGGTGCAGCAACAGTTAACCTAAGAGGACTAGAAGCTAAACGTACTTTAGTTCTTGTTAACGGTCGTCGTATGGTAAATGGTGGTACAGGTGCAAATGCTTCTGTTGACCTTAATATGATCCCAACCGCGATGGTTGAACGTATCGAAGTGCTAAAAAATGGTGCATCGTCTGTTTACGGTTCTGATGCTGTTGCTGGTGTTGTTAACATTATCACTAAGCAAGACTACGAAGGCTTTGAAGTTAATGTAAAGCAAGGGGCAACCTCAAAAGGTGATGGTCAAGTCACTGATGTTAGTTTACTTGCAGGTTCTTCAAGTGATCGCGGTAATATCACTTTCTCTGCTGGCTACTCTGAAGAAAAGAAAATCATGGCGGGTGACCGAGGGTTTTCTAATACAGACATCATGCATGACGGTCTAGGTGGTACATACGTAGGTGGTAGTTCTGCTACACCATGGGGTTACTACGATGGAAAAACATTTGGTCCAGAAGGTGGCAGTTCGCTGCGTGATTTTTCTGCACCCGATGATTTATACAACTACGCGCCAGATAACTACTTAAAACGCCCATCGGAACGTATGTACCTAGCAACACAAGGAAATTACTTGGTTGCTGAAAATGACATTTTAGGTCCAGTGACGGCAAGTTTTGAAGCGCTTTATTCAAATTCAAAGTCAAACTACCTTCTTGCTGCTGAACCTATTTTTGGTGCATTCCAAGGGTATGGCCCAATCTCTGCTGACAATGAGTTTAATCCAACAGGTGCTGATATTACTGACTGGCGTCGACGTATGGTTGAAACCGGTGGTCGAAATCGCTCATTTGAATCAGATACAGCGCGCTTTGTCTTCGCTTTAGACGGTGAATTTTCTAACGGTTGGATGTGGGATACTAGCTTTAACTGGGGTAAAACCAAAACTAACCAGCTTGAAAGCAACGTATTCATGAAAGATCGCGTTTCTAACGCTGTCGGCGCATCAGCAAACGGTCAATGTTTAGACAGCGATGGCACTGTTATTGCCGGCTGTGTACCGATGAATGTATTCGGTGAAGTTAGCCAAGCCGCTTTAGACTATGCGACATTCACTCGCCAAGATTCAGGGTATAACCAGCAACAAATTTTCGACTTTAATGTTACTGGCGATCTTTTTGAACACGAAATGGGTACCGTCGCCTTTGCGGCAGGTTATCAAACGCGTACTGAAAAAGGTGGCTCTCAACCAGATGCATTGGTCGTGCTTGGTAATGCTAGTGGTAACGCAGAATCGCCAACTGAAGGTTCATACAGTGTCGACTCTTTCTACGGTGAATTACTGATCCCTATCCTTTCAGATGTCACATTAGCTGATTACCTTGAAGCAAAAGTATCGGCTCGACATGATAAGTACTCATCGTTTGGTGGGGAAACAACGATGGGTTATAGCTTCTTGTACCAGCCAGTTGAAGATGTCCTGTTCCGAGGCACGTACAGTGAAGTATTTAAAGCACCGTCAATCGCTGAACTTTATGGTGGTTCAGCAGAAAGTGCGGATGTCTTAACGGATCCTACCGGTCAAGATTCAAGTGGACGATCTCAGTTCCCTGTATTCTATGGTTCTAATGAAGAGCTTAAACCAGAAGAGGGCCACACAGCTTCTCTTGGTTTAGTGTATTCACCATCATTTGTTGATGGACTATCAACCACTGTCGACTACTGGCAAATTGAGTTAGAAAACTTAATCGATAATATCGATCCTCAATTAATGCTTGATGAGTGTGCAACGTCAGGAAAGTACTGTGACAAGATCACTCGTTTTGCTAATGGTGATATTAAAGCTATCGATGCGCGTTTAACTAACGTCGGTAATTTGAAAACTGACGGTCTAGATGTAAATGTCCGTTACGCCTATGACTTTGACCCTATGGTACTGAGTCTAAACTGGGAAAATACATACGTTTTAAACTACGAACTGACTCAGTCTGATGGCACAGTTGAAGATTACAACGGTAAATTCATCAGTGATTCGATAGGTCTATTCTCAAAATTCCGTTCAACACTAAATGTTGGTCTAGCACAAGATGCATGGCGTGCTAACTGGACGACGCGTCTGATTGATGGTGTTGATTACGAACTACCAGGTACTGATAAAGAAACATATGACTTTAGCGTTCCAACCGTTGTTTACCACGATATAAGCGCTGCATATGCCTTTGATAATGGTATTACGCTATCTGGTGGTGTGAATAACTTATTTGATAAAGAGCCACCACTCATTCTAGATACCATCTCTGCTAACACAGATACAACAACCTATGATGTTGGCGGTCGATACTTCTACGCTAACCTAAACTTCAAATTTTAAAGTAACTAACTGATTAAGTTACTAATAAATTATAAATTTCCGGCACGATATATCGTGCCGGCCTTCCCCCTGACTGACAAGCCACACAAACAAGGATGTATCAATGAAATTAAAAACATTCGGTGTGAATGCCATCACCGCAGCCTTGCTCACTTTTAGTGGTGCAACTTTGGCATCAAATGCAGATGCTGTTATTTCAGCTCAAGCGAAAGCCGATAAATCAGCCCAAGTCTCGCAAAATAAAATCGATAAATATGCTGATAGTGCAGATGCGATGTTAGCCGAATACAAAGGCCTGCTTCGTCAAATTGACAGTATGACGGTCTATAACAAGCAAATTGAACGCATGGTGCTATCTCAACAAGAAGAGCTTAATTCACTCAACAATCAAATTGCTCAGATAGATCAAACAGCAACAGAGGTTGTGCCGTTGACACTAAAAATGGTGACGGCTCTCGATGAATTTATCGCTCTAGACCTTCCATTCCAGCAAGAAAACCGTGAAAAACGCATTAATGAATTGAAGCGAATGATGGATCGCGCAGATGTCACTACATCTGAAAAGTTCCGTAAAGTGATGGAAGCATACCAAATTGAAGAAGGCTTCTCGCGCTCGATTGAGTCTTACAAAGCAAGCTTAGATCGCGATGGTGAAACCGTTACTTATGACTTTTTACGCATCGGTCGTACCGCCCTTCTTTATCAATCACCAGATGGTGGAGAAACAGGGATGTGGAATCAACAATCGGGCAAATGGGAAACTCTGCCAGAGAGTTACCGCATTGCTGTTCAACAAGGTATTCGAATTGCTAAGAAACAAGCACCACCAGCACTGATTAAGCTACCTGTATTCACTGGGGAGGATAAATAATGAAAGGATTCAAATCATTAGCAGCAGTTTTACTCGCCAGCCTTTTTATGGTCTCAAGCGCACAAGCTGAAGCACCTAAAAATCTTAATGAGCTTCTAAAAAGTGTTAAGTCTGAAAGTATTGTTGAGTCAAAAGAAAACAAAGCCCGTGAAGCTGAGTTTCTTTCAGATAAAAATAAACAGGCCGCATTATTACAACAAGCAAAAGCAAAATTACAAGCAGCAACCGAGCAAGGTGATCAATTAAAAGCCACTTTTGATGACAACGACAAACAATTAACAGAGTTAACAGAAACCCTGCGCGTGCGCTCTGGTACCTTAGGTGAAATGTTTGGTGTTGTTCGCCAATATGCGGGTGAATTTAAAGGACTCTTTCACGCGTCACAAAATGCAGTTCAGTTTCCTGAGCGCGATGCTTTACTGACAAAATTAGCTGAGAGTAAAGAGCTACCTTCAACTGAAGAGCTAGAGTCTTTTTGGCACACTATTTTACAGCAAATCATTGTATCAGGCGAAACGTCTACGACACCGGCAACCGTAGTGTATGGCGAAGGTAAAGAAGCAACGACTGACGTAACACTGCTTGGTGAATTCAATGCTATTGCTGACGGTAAGTATGTTACATACGTACCTGAAACACAGAAATTTGAAGAGCTATCGCGCCAACCTGCTAACAATATTACGACATTAGTATCAGGTTTCGAGGCCAATAAAGACACTTACCAACCACTTTTCATTGACCCATCTCGTGGTGTCATTCTTTCACTACTGGTACAAAGCCCAACTGTTAAAGAACGAGTAGAGCAAGGTGGAATTGTTGGTTATGTCATCCTTGGTATGGGTGCGATTGGTGCATTAATTGCGCTAGTTTGTTACCTACGACTACTGATTATTGGCAACAAAATGCGTAAACAAGAAAAATCAGACACGCCGCTGAAAAATAACCCATTAGGTGAGGTGATTGAAGCCTACCAAGATCACAAAGGTGACAACCTTGAAGATCTTGAAGCCAAGTTGGATGAAATCATTCTACGAAACGCACCTCGTATCGAACGCTTTGTTGGCTCAATTAAATTGTTCGCCTCTGTCGCCCCACTACTTGGCCTACTGGGTACCGTAATGGGTATGATTGGTACTTTCCAAGCTATCACGCTATTTGGTACAGGCGATCCAAAACTGATGGCTGGCGGTATTTCTGAAGCCCTAGTAACCACAATGTTAGGTCTGGTTGTCGCAATCCCACTCCTGTTCCTATACACCTTGGTACACAGTAAGAGCCGTCGCTTGATCCAAACACTTGAAGAGCAGAGTGCAGGCTTTATCGCTCGTTACCAGGAAAAGCTACACAAAGCCCAAGATTAAGGAGGCGTTATGTGGTGGTTAATTGAAGAACTGGAGTCAATAAGACGCTTTCTAGGTATGGGTGGTGATGTCCTCATCGCCATCTTTATACTCAGTTTTATGCTTTGGATTGTTCTCCTTGAACGTTGGTTTTACTTCATCGCTGTTGCACCCAAAGCCGCGAAAAGTGCACTTAACAATTGGATGACAAGAAAAGATCACAACAGTTGGAATGCAAAAGCTATTCGTCAAGAAATTATATCGAAACAAGATATTGAAAATAAACGTGGCTTACCCGTTATCAAAGTATTGATAGCACTCTGCCCACTACTCGGTTTACTCGGGACGGTAGTTGGTATGATCCAAGTTTTTGATATTTTGGCCGTCGTTGGAACCGGGAGTCCTCGTGCTATGGCATCGGGTATTTCAAAAGCAACAATCCCAACACTTGCTGGCATGGTGGCATCGTTATCTGGACTATTTTTTAGTACCCGCCTTGATCATCAAGCAAAAATGACGACACAGAAGCTAGAAGACCAACTTAAGCATATTGCCTAAATTCAAAGGATTGAGAGGTATAGGTCATGAAAAGACGCTATAGCAGTGATAGCAGCGATGAAGCAGCTATCGATATGACACCCATGCTCGACATCGTATTTATCATGTTGATTTTCTTTATCGTTACAACATCGTTTGTAAAAGAAGCGGGTATCGAAGTCAGTCGACCAAGTGCAAATTCCGCGCAAGTGGTTAAGAAAGGTAACATCATGGTTGCCGTTGGTGCCGCAGGTGATGTTTGGGTCGATAAACGCCGTATTGAAGTTGATGCAGTGCGAGCCAATATTGAACGTCTACGTGCTGAAAGCCCTGATGGAGCGGTAGTCATTCAAGCCGATCAAGAAGCCAATGCTGGCGTGGTTGTAAAAGTCATGGATCAAATAAAAATGGCAGGTGTTGAAAATATCTCCATTGCCGCAACGAATAAGGATTAAGCCTATGCGGTATTTGGTCTCTATTGCACTGGCGCTCGTTGTCTCCCTCGGGTTGTTCTGGGGGATGGACAAGCTAGTAAATAAAGAGCGCCACGAGCTGACGTCGGATGAAGATCTTCGTATGGTTGACTTCATCCACGTTAAACAAAATGAAAAAATACAGGAGAAGAAACGCGAATTGCCAAAACCTCCGCCACCACCAAAACGCCCGCCACCGCCACCAGAAATGAAGGTAACGGCAACGGTAAAACCGGTGATGGAACAAATGCCAATGGACACGCCACAGTTAAATTTACCCGTTAATGTAACTGGTGGTTCCGTGCTAGGGCATTATTCTCAAGGCGGTGGTGCACAAGCGGTTGGTGGTAACAATGGTCCAATTCCACTAGCAACATTTCAGCCTCAAATGCCTCGAAAGGCTGCACGTTCAGGGCTTGAAAAAGGGGTCGTGTTACTCGAGTTTGTGGTTAATGAGCGCGGCGCGGTTGAAAACGTAAAAGTTCTCAAAGAAACACCTCGTAAGCTTGGCTTAGGCAAAGCTGCGAAAAAAACTGTTTCTAAATGGACCTTTAAGCCCAAAATGGTTGATGGTAAACCAGCGAGTGCGAAGATGTCTCAAGAGATCGAGTTCTCAACCAATTAAGGAGTCAAACATGATGAAATCAATAAAACACATGCTGGCTTCTCTCACGCTTGCTGCGGGTGTGCTCTCTGCACCCGCAGTAGCCAATGAGAACCCGCAACTTTCAGATCGTACTTTTCGTACTGTGAACAAAGTTCAAGAACTCATTGCAGAGGAAAAGTACAACGAGGCCATTAGCAAACTAAATAAATCGTTAAGTAGTTCAAATAAGAAGAAGTATGACCGTGCCGTGTTATTGCAACAAATGGGGTTTCTTTACTCTTTAAAAGATAATTACCCGAAGGCTGCCAAATATTTTGCTGACGCATTGAAAATGGATGCGCTACCAGTACCGGTGGCACAACAAGTTCGTTATAGCTTGGCACAGTTATATTTAGCAGAAGAGCAATACAAAAACTCGGTCAACACCATGAATACATGGTTTAAAGTTGCTAAAACGACCAAAGAAAAACCACCCGCGCATGCTTACATCACACTGGCAAGTGCTTATGTTCAAATGGGAAATTATAGAAACGCAATTGCACCTACAAAAAAAGCGATCTCAATGACGAAATCGCCGAATGAATCGTGGTACTTATTGCTAGTTTCATCCCATTACGAATTAAAGCAATACAAAAGTGTTGCGAGTGTCCTGAAAACCTTAACGAATAAGTATCCAAAGAAAAAACGTTATTGGATGCAACTATCTGGGGTTTATATGGAGCTCAACCAGAATAAAAATGCGCTAGCGACTCTTGAAGCTGCTTACAAATTAGGTTTGTTAGAGGGAGAAAAAGAACACCTTCGCTTAGTAAACTTTATGGCATACCAAGGTATTCCCCACAGAGCAGCGAAGATAATGGCGCAAGAAATGGCAAATAATAACATTGCTCGTACTCATGCAAATATTGAGAAGCAAGCCAGTTTTTATCATCAGGCAAAAGAGCTAGATGAAGCCATCAGTACCTATAAGCAAGCTTTTAAAATTGCACCTTCAGGTAAACAACAAATCCGTATCGTTAAATTAATGATACAGGATAAGCAATTTAAGCAAGCAACTGCTTTTGCTAACAGTTCATCCAACGCTAAACGCGATGAAAAGGCTGAACTCGCTTACCTTAGGGGCATGGCTTACTTTGAATTAGATCAGCATCAAAATGCTTTAAAGGCGATGAAAACAGCTGCGCAGTCATCTTCGATGAAAAGCAGTGCTGAGCCATGGATTGCATTTTTAGAAGACCAAAGCTAAAGGTACCATCACCTTTCACTGTCGTGATCTTGTGTGAGTCAGTCACACTGTTTGGGGAAGTATTTATTACTTCCCCTTTTTTATCTCGTTAAGCACCGCATTTTGTGTGTCTGATAATGTTTGTTTCAACGTCTTAGCATTTTCTTGCTCAATGACAGCAACGACATTTACTTGCTGATCTGCAATTTGATGAAATTGAGAGAGATACCAATCACCACTTTCATCTGGTTCATTCGCATTAGTACTAAACGAGCTCACAACACTTATTGAAATTACAGCCGTTTTTATAGCATTAATAAGTACACGCCACATCATGAATAAATCCCCCTAAGAGCATTATTAATCAATTCATTCTGTAATCTGCAGAAATTGTACCAATCTTAAAAATGTTATTATTTCTAATGTTTTTGACAAAAAACGGGCTCAGTTAGTCTAACTCACTAAGCTAAATCGTTAACTTTTCGTTAAAACGACCAGTTATAGAGACAAAAAAGGCCGTTTAATAACGACCTTTATATAAGCACTCATTTCTATTGAATAGCTAACCACTCTGGTACATCAGCAATACTGTCTAACACCACGTTTGCTAACGCTTCACCTTCATCCGTGATCGGCTTACCTGTACGTACGAGCACTTTTAAAGCAACATCAGCAGCTGTGGCTGCTTTCATGTCATCCGCTTTATCACCAATCATCACAGATTGCGACATATCGATTTTCAAGAAATCGCGAGCTGAAATAAACATACCTGGTTTGGGTTTACGGCAATCACAATCTTGCAAGTAATCACCCTGCCCTTTTGTTGCATGGTGCGGGCAGTAGTAAATACCATCAAACTCAACGCCATTATCAACAAAATTCCAGTCCATCCACTCTGTTAATGAAGTAAATTCATCTTCACTAAACATACCGCGAGCGATACCTGATTGGTTAGTCACCAATACGAGTAGATAACCCATTTCTTTGAATTTTTTACATGCTTCAAATACCCCGTCAATGTATTCGAAATCATCAACGGTATGGACATAGCCGTGATCAACATTAATCACGCCATCACGGTCAATAAAGACTGCAGGTTTGGCCAAAAGGATAGCCCTCTTAAATCATAAATTTTTTAGATTATGGCACGAGTTAATAATGAAGAGTACTCGTTATTGATTAACGCTCACAACATAGCCGTTTGGACGTCTAGATGTAAAAATAGCTATTGACAGCTTTTATAATAGAACATAGCATCATAATTTCAGGTTGATTACTTATTTAACCCTAATAAAACAAATAACCATAAATTTATACAATAGTTTTTCAAGATCATACAATAGTTTTATCTAGGAGCAGGACGTTCAATGATAGAAATAAAGCAACTCAATAAAGTCTTCTATCAAGGCGATAAGGCTATAAACGCATTAAGCGATATAAACCTTACAATTAAGCAAGGTACTATCTTTGGGGTTATTGGCTCATCCGGTGCAGGGAAAAGTACCCTCATTCGTTGTGTTAATTTGTTAGAGCGCCCTTCTAATGGTCAAGTGATTGTCGATGGTATCGATCTTACTACTCTATCGAACCAAAAACTCACTTTGGCTCGTCGTAAAATAGGCATGATTTTCCAACATTTTAATCTCCTTTCATCTCGCACAGTTTTTGATAATGTTGCTTTGCCTCTTGAATTAGCCAATACCAATAAAGCGATAATAAAAACAAAAGTGACAGAGTTACTGGCTTTAGTCGGTCTTGAAGATAAACACCAAAGCTACCCAGCAAATTTAAGTGGTGGACAAAAGCAACGTGTCGCGATTGCTCGTGCGTTAGCCTCTGATCCCAAAGTGTTACTCTGTGATGAAGCCACCAGTGCATTAGATCCTGCCACCACGCATTCGATTCTGGAGCTACTGCAAGAAATTAACCGAAAGCTAAACCTAACTATTTTGCTTATTACCCATGAAATGGATGTCGTGAAGCGTATCTGTAGTGAGGTCGCAATTATTGGTGACGGTAAATTAGTTGAACAGGGATCAGTCGGTGATATTTTCTCACACCCCAACACCGAATTAGCCAAAGACTTTATTCGTTCAACATTGGATTTGTCGATTCCAGCTGATTACCAAGCTCGTATGACGCCAGCACAAGTTGAAAACTCATACCCTCTTATTCGTTTAGAGTTCACCGGTGCTTCTGTTGATGCGCCACTGATCAGCCAAGTAACACGTAAGTTTGGTTTAGATATCAGTATTCTCAGCTCGGATATGGATTATGCGGGAGGAGTAAAATTTGGACTGATGTTAGCAGAGTTTTTTGGTGATCAAGACTCTGTTGAGAATGCGGTCAATTTTCTACGTCAAAATAAAGTAAATGTTGAGGTGCTTGGCTATGTCGCTTAATGATTTAACCCTGTGGTGGCAACAAAATACCCGCCTGATTGATTTACTGATTGAAGCATTAGGACAAACACTAACCATGGTGTTTGTATCAGGGCTAATTGGTTTTGTTATTGGTATTCCTTTGGGTGTCACCCTTCACTTAACGAAGAAAAATGGCTTATTAGAAAATACCGTTGTTAATAACATCCTTGGCATTATCGTTAATATTGGCCGCTCTATTCCTTTTATTATTCTGCTGGTTGCGATCATTCCATTTACCCGATTTGTCGTAGGTAGCTCAATTGGTACTGCTGCGGCGATAGTTCCTCTTGCTGTAGGAGCAATTCCTTTTATTGCTCGTTTAGTTGAAGGGGCATTGTTAGAAATTCCATCAGGCCTTGTGGAAGCAGCACAATCTATGGGAGCAACACCACTACAGATCATTAAGAAAGTGCTATTACCAGAAGCATTACCAGGCATCATCAATGCGGTAACGATCACCCTTGTTACCTTAGTCAGTTATTCCGCGATGGCGGGTACGGTTGGCGGTGGCGGTTTAGGTGATGTCGGTATTCGTTATGGCTACCAACGTTTCGATGGCACCGTCATGGCTATCACAGTCGTCGTTCTAATAGTACTGGTCCAAATTATTCAATCTGTCGGTGATTACCTCGTAAAACGTGTTGATCATCGATAATCAAAACACTTTAAGGAAAACCCCATTTTAAGGAGAAGTTGTATGGCGTTTAATCTAAAACATGTTTTTGCTCTTGCAGGTGTTGCTGCAGCCCTATCACTAACAGGCTGTAGTGAAAAAGAAGCCGTAGTTGATAATAGCAAGGTAAAAATTGGCGTCATGGCAGGAGCCGAAGAGCAAGTTGCTGAAGTTGCTGCAAAACAAGCAAAAGAAAAATATGGCTTGGATGTAGAATTAGTTTCTTTTACTGATTACGTATCACCGAATGCGGCATTAGAAGAAGGCTCTATTGATGCTAATGCTTTCCAACACAAACCATATCTTGATCAGCAAATTAAAGATCGCGGTTACAAGTTTGCGGTAGCGGGGAATACTTTTGTTTACCCAATCGCAGGTTACTCAAACTCAATCAAATCTGTTGATGAGCTAAAAGACGGCGATAAAGTGGCAGTACCAAACGATCCTACCAACCTTGGTCGTTCACTCTTACTTCTTCAACAGCAAGGCCTAATTAAACTAAAAGACGGTTCAGGTTTAACTGCTACAGTATTAGATATTGTTGAAAACCCGAAAAACCTGAAGATTGTTGAGCTAGAAGCAGCACAATTACCACGCTCTTTAGATGATGTGGCACTGGCTGTTATTAATACCACTTACGCAAGTAGCATCAACTTAACGCCTGAGCGTGATGGTGTGTTTGTAGAAGATAAAGAATCACCATATGTCAACCTGATTGTGTCTCGTGCAGATAATGTGAATGCGGAAAACGTGAAGAAATTTGTTCAAGCGTACCAATCTGAAGATGTATATAACTCTGCAAAAAATATCTTTAATGGTGGTGTGGTAAAAGGTTGGTAATCCCTACTTTCCTGTAACCATATACTTATCGGGTAGGTCTCAGCACCTACCCTTTTTTATGCTATATTCTTAGCTCTTTTGGCTTCTTAATTGGCTTCATTCCATGTCTTATAACATCGAACCTATCGGCATTATCCACTCTCCCTATAAAGAAAAATTTGCTGTTCCTCGGCAGCCTGGGTTAGTGCCAAGTGCGCGTTCTGAAATTATTTTACAAGGTGCTGCAAATTCATTAGAAGCGGTAAGAGGCATAGAGCAATTTAGTCATTTGTGGTTATTATTTTTGTTTGATCAGAATTTAGATGCCGGATGGCGCCCAACCGTTAGACCGCCTCGATTGGGTGGTAATGAACGTATTGGTGTGTTTGCCAGCCGTGCCACATTCCGCCCTAATGGGATTGGCATGTCTGCGGTCGAATTAAAAGGCATTCGCCATGAAAACGGTAATGTGATCATTGAACTCGGTGGTGTTGATCTCGTTGATGGTACGCCTATTATCGATATTAAGCCTTATATCCCTTATTCAGACAGCTTGCCACAAGCACAAGGTGGATTTGCTTCTAACACACCGGATCTAATGCCCGTGTGTTTTAGTGAAACAGCGCTCAATCAACTACCAGCAAAAAACAAAAGCTATTATCAAACCGTGATCTGTGAAATTTTAGCGCAAGATCCACGTCCTGCTTATAAGAAAGGTAAGCCCGATCCAAAACAATATGCGGTGCATTTATTTGATTTTAATGTTCACTTCTCAGTAACAGAGCAACAAATAACCGTTAATCAGATCGAGAAAGTTAATCAATAGCAGATCTTATACAGTTCTCTTTGGCGAATAACGTGTAGGCTGGTAATATATTCGGCTATCGTCAGATCACTGACGGGCGGGATTTATTCCTTCTTTTTTTAATTTAATTAATCAACGGATACCATCAATGCGTACCAGTAACTATCTTCTTTCTACTCTGAAGGAGACTCCAAACGACGCAGAAGTTATTAGCCACCAGCTAATGCTACGTGCAGGTATGATCCGTAAGCTGGCTTCAGGTCTATACACCTGGCTACCTACAGGTCTGCGTGTACTGCGTAAGGTCGAAAACATCGTTCGCCAAGAAATCGACAATGCAGGCGCAATCGAAACCTTGATGCCCGTTGTTCAGCCGTTTGAACTATGGGAAGAAACAGGTCGCTCTGAGAAAATGGGCCCTGAACTACTTCGCTTTACTGACCGCCATACTCGTCCGTTTGTGCTTAGCCCAACAGCAGAAGAAGTGATCACAAGCCTAGTACGCAACGAAGTAAGCTCTTACAAGCAACTTCCGTTGAACCTGTACCAAATCCAAACTAAATTCCGTGACGAGCGTCGTCCACGTTTCGGCGTAATGCGTGCACGTGAATTCTGCATGATGGATGCTTACAGCTTTGACATTGACAAAGAAGGTCTACAAAAGTCTTACGATGCAATGCACGACGCTTACTGTAAAGCGTTCGATCGCATGGGTCTTGAGTACCGTCCAGTATGGGCCGACTCTGGCGCAATCGGTGGTAATGGCTCTCAGGAGTTCCACGTATTAGCAGAAAGCGGCGAAGACTTAATTGCATTCTCAACTGAATCTGACTACGCAGCAAACATCGAAAAAGCAGAAGCACTAGCCCCTGCTCACGATCGTGCAGCACCAACAGTGGAACTGTCTGTTATCGATACACCTAATGCGAAAACTATCGATGAGTTAGTTGAGCAACACGGTATTGCTATCGAGAAAACGATCAAGACGCTATTTGTTAAAGCTTCTGATGAAATCGATGCGCCTATCGTAGCGCTATTGGTTCGTGGTGATCACGAATTAAACGAAATTAAAGCTGAAAACCTAGACTGGGTTGCTTCTCCACTTGAAATGGCAACTGAAGAAGAAATTCGCCAGTTCGTTAACGCAGGTCCTGGCTCACTTGGTCCTGTCGGTCTTGAGCTTCCATTTATCGTTGACCGTACTGTTGCTGTAATGAGCGATTTTGCTGCAGGCGCAAACATCGATGGTAAACACCATGTTGGTATCAACTGGGGCCGTGACGTTGAGCTAGATCGCGTTGAAGATCTACGTAATGTAGTTGAAGGTGATCCAAGCCCATGTGGCCAAGGTACATTGATGCTAAAACGTGGTATCGAAGTGGGTCACATCTTCCAGCTGGGTAATACATACTCTGAGAAGATGAACTGTGGCGTGCTAGATGCTAACGGTAAAAACACCATTCTAGAAATGGGTTGTTACGGTATTGGTGTATCACGTGTTGTGGCATCAGCTATCGAACAGAACCATGACGAAAACGGCATTATCTGGCCAGATGCGCTTGCACCATTCCACGTTTCTATTGTTCCTATGAACATGGCGAAATCAGAAGAAGTAAAAGAAGCGGCAGAGAAGCTATATGCCGATCTAACTGCTGCTGGTATTGAAGTACTGTTTGATGATCGTAAAGAACGCCCAGGAGTCATGTTTGCAGATCACGAACTACTAGGTATTCCACATACTATCGTTATTGGTAACCGTAGCCTTGAAAACGGTGAGATGGAATATAAAAACCGTCGCACAGGTATCAAAGAAGCCGTTGCTGTAAATGATGTTGTTGCGTTTATTAAGCAAAAAATG
The DNA here is from genome assembly GCF_003026755.1 of Photobacterium sp. GB-50. NCBI lineage: Bacteria > Pseudomonadati > Pseudomonadota > Gammaproteobacteria > Vibrionales > Vibrionaceae > Photobacterium > Photobacterium sp. GB-50. The sequence continues at coordinate 73,541 of NZ_PYNX01000015.1, read as the reverse complement.
GCTTAAGTAAAAAGCTAATAACATATTGAAAAAGCTGTCGTTATGGCAGCTTTTTTTCTATTCTTTATTTTAAAAAAACATTTTACTCACTCCCATTTTTTTATGTAACAGTAAATATCCGTTACAATCTTGCCGTTATCATTGATCTGCTCAAAATATGCCCTATAGTGACAAATCAAATAGTTATTGATCTTGTCGTAATGGAACAGGCTTTATTTAATCGATCTCATTCCTCACCTTCCCCTAAGCTAAAGCAAAAACCTTTAGCTGCGGATCAACGTCTGTTGATCCTGCAAAAACTTCAAGGGAAGCTGGAGATCCAAGCGTTATTTCAACCTCTCTGCCGAGAGCTAGATAAACAAATTGATATCGCTCGTTTAGTCTGGACCCTTGATGAAACTACAACATTGATCCGCCAAGGAAAACCGACACCTCATCAAAACAGCTTTGCTTTACGCTTTGGTGATAACTCTTTAGGCTCACTTCATTACTCCACTCTTTATCCGTTAGATAACGACGAAATAAGCCTATTACATACCTACCACCGTTTATTTGCAGGCCCTCTATTTAATGCGATTGAATATCAAAAAGTAAAACATATGGCACTGAAAGATAAACTTTCAGGGCTATGTAATAGAATGTGTTTTGAGCAAGATATTCATCATGCTATTGCGATGAGCGAAAAACGAGATGTGGAGTTGGTACTGTTTATTTGTGACTTAGATAATTTTAAACAAGTGAATGATAACTTTGGTCATCTTGATGGCGACAAAGTCATTAAAGATTTTGCTAATGCACTGAAGTTTGCAACGCGCACTTCAGATCGTTGTTATCGCATTGGAGGTGATGAATTTATTATTTTACTTCAACCTGCCAGTGCTCGCTCTGAAATAAAAGTGGTATCACGGATCAACCAATATATTCAACAAAGCCCTATCTTGGGTATCTTAAATATTGGATTTTCTTATGGCACAGCGACCTTTAATAAAGGTGATTCTATGCTGTCTTTAATTGAACGTGCCGATCGTAAACTTTATCATCACAAGCGTAATAAATAATCATCTCGTTGCGCTAAGCACCATAAATCCTACGTTTTTATTTTATTTAACGCTATGATGATCCACGTTAATAGTGAGTATATTCGAAGTGAGCCCCTACATTCTCTTCGAATACTTTCTAGAAAGGATGAATGATGCAAATTTATCAATGCTGTGAGCTTATCCGAGCAACTTACGCGCAAATTGGTAGTGGTGATCAAGGTTATATTCCTGCGGCTATTAGCTGTGCAATTAAAACCTTCAATGATATTGCCGAAGATACTAATTTACCGCTTGAAGTCCGTGAGCGTGCAGCGTTTGCTGCAGCAAACTTATTAATCAGTGATCATGAGGACAAATAATGGATTTAGCTAAATTTGAAAGCATGGATCCCATCATGTTAATGAGTATTGTCAACATGAAGATCCGTGATGACTTTCAAGATCTCGATGAACTCGTTAAATTCTACGAGATTGATCGCCAAAAGCTGATCGATAAACTTGCAAGTGCTGGCTTTGAATACTTGCCTGAAGTTAAACAATTTCGCTAAACAAAAAACGGAAGCTTAAAGCTTCCGTTTTATTTTTAGGTTAAACCCGTATTAGCCTTTAAAGATCGGCAGTAAATTTGCCATCGCCATAATGTGGAAGATTGCGGTCACCACACCAAAGCCAATCACAACATATACCGTCACATTACCGCCAGGCACAACAAACCCATCTTTCTTTTCTTTGCATTGACGAGTCTTTTTCGCTAATAAAGCAGGAATAATACACGCCCAAATCGTTGCAGCAGCACCGGCTAAACCAATCGCAGACAAGAAACCCAGTGGTGCAAATAATGAAAGGATCAGCGGTGGTAAGAAAGTGATAGCCCACGTCTTCAAGCGTCCTTGTTTTGAATCTTCAAAGCCAAATAAATCGGCCAAATAATCAAAAACCCCCAAACCAACTCCGATAAACGAAGAAACAACAGCGGCAATCGAAAAAATACGGATTGCTTGTTTAATGCTGTTTGAGTCAATAACGCTATCAAGTGCTTGCGTTAAAGCATCAATACCACCACCAGCCGAAACCACAGGACCAAATGCATCACGAGGTAAGTTGCCAAAAATACAAATCACCCACACTAAATAGAAACCTAACGCGATAAATGTGCCACCTAGAATCGCATTTTTAGCTTGGTATTCATCGCGGTAATAGTCGCGCATTGTGCTCACCGAATGGTGGTAACCAAAAGAAGTTAATGCTATAGGTAATAGTGCTAACGCATAAGGAGAATAGCTGGCATGTAAGTGAGTTGTATCCAGTAAAACAGGAACTTTGATATGCGTCGCTAGTCCTGAAATTCCAATTAAGAAACTCACCAACATAAAAACAATCAGTAAAATAGAAATACGATCAACCGCACGCGTTGAGTGCAGAACAAAGGTTGAACTGATTGCGACAAATAAAATAGAAGCTAACTTACTATCAACCCCTAATATATTACTAAAAATCATACCTGATGATGAAATATAGGCATAAAGCAAGATACCACCAACAAAGTATAATGACAGATTATTAATAATATTAATTTTAGTATTAAGTACATCTTTTGTGATGGTATTAAAAGACACTTTAAAATCATAATGCTTAAGCGCTTCTAATAATAACCAGCCTGATAATGTCATCATAACCATGGTTAAAGATATTGCAATAACGCTCCAGAATGTCCATGCACCCGCCCCAGCACTCGGTAAACCTAACATGCCCGCGCCTACACAAACGCTTGCAATAATACACGCTCCGCCAAGTGTCGATGGTTTGCTCATTTCTTTCCCTTCCAACTATCGTATCAGTAGACTAGTACACTAATACCTTTTGTATTTTATCGCAATAAAAAGTTACTAAGCAGGCTAAAAAAACAACATAATAAAAATTAGCTATATATCCTTCTTCACAAAACATGATTTAAAAGCATAAAAAACACCGTAATAAATAATATATTACGGTGCAAAGTAAATAATATTTCGATGAAAGATAGGGTGCTTGAACTTACTAGGAAAATAATGCCCTATTTGTCTTTTTTAAGAATTAAGAGCAATCGTAATATCATGACCAGAAAACTCAGAGACGACAAAATACCCCGCTACAGCAGCAAGTTTATCGCCATAAAAGATAAGAGGCGTACGGCTGCGTAACCAACTTGGCACATTATATTCTTGATAAAGTTTTTTTAATTTTCTGCTGCCACATCGCCCTACAGGTTTTATAGCATCACCTTGATAGTGAAAGCGCACGGTTATAGACTCATCAGATTTAGGCTGTCTTAATAAAGGATAAGCACCCTCTTGGCTTAAAACCAGCGTCCCTAAGTTTTGCGGTAGCTGGCAAGGAGAATCTAAATCAATATTGTTTTTCCACTGGCTAATATCATCCCACTGCCGCAGTAAATATAACTTCTTTTGATAGCGACGCAGTTCAACATTTGCCCAACACAGTTTAGGATTCGCATCTTCTTTTGCCTGAACTACGTTAAACCAAATCTGTTCAAGCTGTGCTAATGATGGCATTAAGACTGATTGTTTTTTTAACCATTGACGAATTAACGCCATACCGACACGTTGAGTCACATAAGAAGCAAGCAGTAAGCTACCATCAGCTTGGATCGCTTGAGCAAGTTGGGTGGCTAATAACTCAGCTAGTAATGCTTCTTGCTCACCGCACAATGCGCTACTTCGTGCGACTGATTTATGAATACTTGGCCAACGTTCAACTAAACGAGGCGTTATTTGGTGGCGAATAAAATTGCGATCATAACGCTCATCTTGGTTGCTTTCATCTTCAACCCAAGAGAGTTTATGCTTCAATCCGTATTGCTCAATATCAGCACGAGTAATATTGAGTAATGGTCTTAAATGCATCCCTTTAGCAAAAGGGAGTATCATCGGCATCGCTGCTAATCCAGCAGGGCCACTCCCGCGCTTTAATGCCAATAGAAAAGTTTCAATCTGATCGTCACTGTGTTGAGCGGTTAATAGCATGTCACCCATGTTGACGTGTTGCGCTAAAATGTTATACCGCGCTTCTCGTGCAGCTTGCTCAAGGCTAATTCGGTTTCCTGTTAGCACTTTTACACGTTCAACATCACAGCTAATGCCGGCACTTTTAGCCCAAACCACACACTTATCAGCCCATATATCAGCATTAGTGCTTAACCCATGATGTACATAAACGGCATGACAGCTATATTCTGGATTTTGTGTAATAAATCGCGCTATTAAATCAAGCAGTACACGAGAATCGAGCCCACCACTAAAAGCAAGAACAAACCGTTTGCTTGCAGGGAGATGAGTCAATAATTGACGACAAAAAGCAGAATACAACATGATATCTTTCAACATTAAGAGAAAACTATAGTCTATCGCAGCCTATCAAAGCACTAAATGGGAAAAACAAAAAAGGCCAGCTTAATTGCTGACCTTTTACTAAACGTTACATCAACTTTTTAGCAGTAACCATAACTCATTAGACGCTGATAACGACGTTCAAGTAACGTCTCAGTATCTAATTCATCCAGTTCAGCCAATGTTGCCTTAAGTTGTGCTTTTAATGTATTTGCCATTAGTAACACATTACGGTGAGCGCCACCCAGCGGCTCTTCAATGATGTTATCAATCAGCTCCAACTCTTTTAAGCGAGGAGCTGTCATACCCATTGCTTCAGCCGCTTGCGGTGCTTTGTCTGAATCACGCCATAAGATTGATGCACAACCTTCTGGTGAAATAACAGAGTAGGTTGAATATTGCAGCATATTAACGCAATCACCCACACCGATCGCTAATGCGCCGCCAGAGCCGCCTTCACCCACCACATTACAGATAACAGGCACTTTCAAGCCAGACATAACTTTTAGGTTCATCGCGATAGCTTCTGATTGACCACGCTCTTCAGCGCCGACACCAGGATATGCACCAGCTGTATCAATGAAGGTAATCACAGGCATATTAAAGCGCTCTGCCATTTTCATTAAACGTAATGCTTTACGGTAACCTTCTGGTTTAGGCATGCCAAAGTTACGCTTCACCTTCTCAGTCGTACCACGGCCTTTTTGATGACCAATCACCATAACAGGACGGCCATCAATACGGGCAATACCACCGACTAACGCTTTATCATCAGCAAACGCGCGATCGCCTGCCAATTCATCAAACTCTTCGAACATGTGCTCGACATAATCAAAAGTATATGGGCGCTGAGGATGGCGTGCGAGTTGCGCAACCTGCCATGCACCAAGATCACCAAAGATTTTCTTGGTAAGCTCTAGGCTTTTCTTTTCTAGTTGCTCAATTTCTTTTTCTAGATCAACCGAATTAGACTCATCACGACGAGATACATCACGTAATGCTTCAATTTTTGCTTCTAGCTCTGCAATCGGTTGTTCAAACTCGAGGAAGTTCAGGCTCATACCACTTAAAATCCTTTTGCTTATGATGATGATAGGGACTTAACTACCCTATCATAAACATTAAGCGCATTTAATTAAACTCAAGCTCGACCTGCTTATCACCTAGGAGTGTTTTTAGATCCGATATTAATTGATCGGCTGGCGTTATTCGCCATTCTGTTCCTAAAGTGAGTTTGGCACGGGCATTCGAGCGCTGATAGTACACATTAACAGGCACAGTACCTGCTCTGTGTGGTTCCAACACTTGGCTGAAACGGGCAAAAAACTGCTCATCAATCTGCTGTTCTGTTACAGATATAGCAAGACCACGGAGATGCTTTTCTCTCGCTTCTGATATATCGAGCACTTCACGTGCAGACATTCTAAGGCCACCATTGAAATCATCAAAGCTGACCTGTCCTGATATCACCACAATTTTATCTTTTTCAAGCAGATCAATATAACGATCTAAGGCATCAGAGAATAGCATGACTTCCATTCGACCTGAACGATCATCAAGCGTCATTAAACCAATTCTGGTCCCACGTTTGGTTGTCATTACACGGGCGGCAATAACAAGCCCAGCAACAGACGCTACCTTATCACGTCCTGTTTGCTGCGCATCTTTTAAACGCCATGTGGTGTAATGTTTTAATTCTGAGAGATACGCATTTATAGGGTGACCTGTTAGGTATAAGCCTAATGTTTCACGCTCCCCTTCCAACCAGACTTTATCTGGTGCTTCAGGGATATTAGCATACTTATTCTCAACTTCTTCAGGGGCGGCCGTTAATACGCCAAACATGTCGGCTTGACCAAAGGCTTCGGCTTGGTGGTGCTGACTCGCTGCTTTTATCGCATCATCTAAAGTTGCCAGCATCGCTGCACGATTAGGCCCTAAACGATCCATCGCCCCCGACTTAATCAGTTTCTCTAAGACACGTTTATTGACTTTTTTAGTATCAATACGGGCACAGAAATCAAATAAATCTTTAAAGTGGCCACCTTTTTCACGGGCACTAATAATATTTTCAATCGGGCCTTCACCGACCCCTTTTACCGCACCGATACCGTAAACAACGGCACCGTCTTCATCAACATTAAAACGATATAGACCTTTATTAACATCCGGCGGCAGCAGCTTTAGCTTCATACGGTGACATTCGTCAACCAAGCTAATGATCTTGTCCGTATTATCCATGTCGGCTGTCATTACCGCTGCCATAAATTCGGCAGGGTAATGTGCTTTTAACCATAAGGTTTGATAAGACACCAATGCATAGGCGGCTGAGTGCGATTTGTTAAATCCGTAACCGGCAAATTTCTCTACCAAGTCAAAGATTTTCATTGATAGCTCGCCATCGACGCCATTTTTTATCGAGCCTTCTTCAAACACGGCTCGCTGCTTCGCCATTTCTTCTGGCTTTTTCTTACCCATCGCACGACGCAGCATATCCGCGCCACCAAGGGTATAACCCGCCAGCACCTGCGCGATCTGCATTACCTGCTCTTGGTACAAGATAATGCCGTAAGTCGGATCGAGAATTTCTTTTAATGACTCGTGTTGCCATTTTTCATCAGGATAAGAAACCGCTTCTCGACCATGTTTACGGTCAATAAAGTTATCTACCATGCCTGATTGCAACGGGCCGGGACGGAATAGTGCCACTAGAGCGATCATATCTTCAAAACAGTCGGGTTGAAGACGTTTGATCAGATCTTTCATACCACGGGATTCGAGCTGGAATACCGCAGTTGATTCTGAGCGCTGCAACATCGCAAAGGATTTAGGATCATCCATTGGAATCGCGGCGATATTTATAGGCTCTTTGCCTTGTTCAACCAAACGTGGGTTAATTAGCGCTAATGCCCAGTCAATAATGGTTAATGTACGTAGACCTAAGAAGTCGAATTTAACTAACCCCGCAGTTTCAACATCATTTTTATCAAACTGAGTAACGGGGTTATTACCCTCTGCATCACAATATAAGGGAGCAAAGTCGGTGATGGTTGTTGGCGAGATAACCACACCACCAGCGTGTTTACCTGCGTTACGCGTTACCCCTTCAAGAATGCGACACATATCAATCAAGTCGCGAACTTCTTCATCCGCATCATAGGCTTGACCTAATTGAGGTTCGGCATCAAACGCTTTGGCGAGTGTCATCCCAGGCTCTGCTGGCACTAACTTTGAAATGCGATCAACAAAACCATACGGGTGACCTAGCACACGACCAACATCGCGGATAACCGCTTTGGCTGCCATAGTACCGAACGTAATAATCTGTGATACCGCATCACGACCATACATTTCAGCCACGTGATCGATAACCAAATCACGCTTATCCATACAGAAATCGATATCGAAATCGGGCATGGAAACACGTTCAGGGTTCAAGAATCGCTCGAAAAGTAAGTCAAACTCCAGCGGATCTAGATCGGTGATTTTCAGCGCGTAAGCAACCAATGAGCCCGCACCTGAACCACGGCCTGGGCCTACTGGTACATCGTTATCTTTCGACCACTGAATGAATTCCATTACGATCAAGAAGTAACCAGGGAATCCCATTTGGTTAACAACTTTTAATTCGATATCTAAACGCTCATCATATTCAGGACGACGAGCAGCACGCACTTCTGGATCGGGAAATAAAAATTCTAAACGTTCTTCGAGTCCTTCTTTGGATTTAACAATCAAGAAGTCCTCAATTGTCATATCACCCGTTGGAAAATTAGGTAAGAAATACTCACCTAATCGAACGGTTACGTTACAACGCTTTGCGATTTCAACTGAGTTTTGTAGTGCTTCTGGGATATCAGCAAATAACTCGCACATTTCTTCTTCACTACGAAGATACTGCTGTGCGCTATAAAGTTTCGGACGGTTGGGATCGACAAGGGTATAGCCATCATGAATAGCAACGCGAATTTCATGTGCGTCAAACTGATCGGCAGTGAGTAAACGAACATCATTGGTAGCGACAACAGGTAAATCGGCTTTTTCTGCCAGCTCAATCGCAAAGTGAAGGTAGGCTTCTTCATCAGCACGCCCTGTACGTACTAATTCCAAATAATAACTATCTGGGAAATGGGTTTGATAAAAAGCAACCAAGCTATCAACCATGTTCTGGTTGCCTTTTAATAAAGCTTTACCCACGTCACCATTTTTACCACCGGATAGGATAATAAGCCCTTCACGGTGATTCACGAGCCACTCTTTATCAATAACAGGCAGGTGCTGTACATGACCACGTTGGTAGGCTTCAGAAATCAATAACGTAAGATTTTTATAACCTTCATTATTGGCAGCAAGAATGGTGAGTTCAAATAGTTCATCGCCCATCTCTGCTGACTGTACTTTGAAATCAGCACCGATAATTGGCTTTATTCCGGCATCATGAGCAGCAAAGTAAAACTTCACTAAACCACATAGGTTAGTAAAGTCTGTCATTGCGAGTGCAGGCATACCAAGTTCTGATGCCTTTTTAACGATTGGCTTTACTTTCGCCAAACCGTCAATCATCGAATAATCACTATGAACACGAAGGTGGATAAAACGTGGTTCTGCCATGACAACCTAATTTATTACGTAACTTAATTATGAAAATTATACCTGAAACAAGGTATGAGAGGTATTGAGCAAACAAAAAAATGGCATAGCGAATAGCTATGCCATTAGTCTGTAAAAAGAAAAATCGTTTAGTCTAACCCCAATACTCGCTTTACGGGTTTAAAGCTCTTACGATGCTGATCTATTGCGCCGTATTGCTCTAATGCTTCAAAGTGTGCTTTGGTTGGATAACCTTTATGTTTAGCAAAACCGTACTGCGGAAACTCAGCATCTAATATTTCCATTTCACGATCACGGGTCACTTTAGCAATAATGGACGCGGCACTGATCTCTGCAACACGTAAATCCCCTTTCACCACAGCCTGTGCCGCCATCGGTAATTCAGGCACTTTGTTACCATCAATAAGTACGTAATCTGGCTGTACACTTAAGCCTGCTACTGCGCGCTGCATCGCAACCATCGTTGCTTGCAAGATATTCAACTTATCAATTTCGTCCGCTTCACAACGACCTAATGACCAAGACAACGCTTTTTCTTTGATTTCATCAAACAACAAATTGCGTTTTTTTTCGGTCAATTTTTTAGAATCCGTTAAACCTTCAATGGGATTATTCGGATCTAAAATCACAGCCGCAGTCACCACTGCGCCAACTAATGGCCCACGACCGACTTCATCCACCCCAGCAATACAATTTGCTTGCGGGTAAACAAAAGGTTCAAACTCTTTTTTCTCAGCCATTTTACGCTCTATCAATCAAGGCAAGGACGGCATTTGCTGCTTGCTCATCAGCATTACAACGAATGGTTTTATGCATCTGCTCAAATTTCAACATCAGCTCAGAAGTGTCACCATATAGCATTTTATCCACTTCATGATAGAGCTTCTCTGGCGTGCAATCTTCTTGCAAAAGCTCGGTGACCAACTCTTCATCTGCGAGAATATTTGGCAATGAAACATACTTAGTTTTAAGCATTTTCTTAGCCAGCCACGCCGTTAATGGTTTCACTTTATAGCCCACCACCATCGGACGCTTCACTAACATACATTCTAATGCAACTGTACCCGATGCGAGCAATACAGCATCCGAAGCAATCATTACATTACGAGCAGTATCATCCACCAGCACGAAATCAAGATCCGGTGCTGTTTGTTGCCACGCTTGCTCAAATTGTGCTCGACGCTTTTGATTAACCAGTGCAACGACAAAACCTAAATCAGGATGTTTAGCCTTAAGCTTTTTACACGTTTCGATAAACGGTGGCGCGAGCATTTCCATTTCGCTACCTCGGCTTCCGGGTAATACCGCAAGCCATCGTTTATCAGGATCTAGGCCTAATAATCTTTGTGCAGCACCTTGGTCGGTTTGCAATGGAATAGCATCTGCCATGGTGTGCCCGACGAACTCACAAGGAACATTAAACTTATCGTAAAACGCTTTTTCGAATGGCAAGAAAGCAAGCACAAGGTTGGTGGCAGCTTCGATTTTAAAGATACGCTTTTGGCGCCATGCCCATACCGATGGGCTGACATAATGCACGGTTTTAATACCGCTTTCTTTTAAATCTTTTTCTAGGCGTAAGTTAAAATCAGGCGCATCTATACCAACAAAAACGTCTGGCGGGTTATCGCTAAAGTATTTAACAAGCTCTGCTTTGACCTTAAATAAGCGAGGTAAGCGACCTAATACTTCAACAATCCCCATCACCGCGAGCTCTTCCATATCAAACAGCGCTTCACAGCCTTCTGCCTGCATACGAGGACCAGCAACACCAACAAATTCAGCATCTGGGTATTTGGCTTTAACAGCTTTAATAAAACCTGCACCTAAAATATCGCCGGAGATTTCTCCGGCGACAATTCCTATTCGAAGTGGCTTCGTCATTAGCGAATAATACCGCGTGTCGAGTTTTCAAATAGTTTCAGGAATAAGCCAATTGAAGGATAATCTTTACTCATTTCTTCAAGTACAGGTTTTACTTCAGCTAGCGTTTTACCTGAACGGTAAATTTCTTTATATGCACGACGAATAGCATGTAATTCTGGTTTTTCAAAACCACGACGCTTTAAGCCTTCGATATTAATACCGAACGGTTTCGCATGGTTACCTTGCGCCATTACAAATGGTGGCACATCTTGAACAACAATAGAGCCGCCGCCGATAAAACTATGTGCGCCGACAGTACAGAATTGGTGTACTGGCGATAGTGCAGAAATAATCGCGTAATCTTCAACTGTTACGTGACCTGCTAATGTCGCGTTATTGCCCATGATAATGTTATCGCCCACAACACAATCATGCGCAATATGTACATTGACACAGAAAAGGTTATCACTACCTACGATAGTCACACCTTTATCTTGTACTGTGCCGCGATGCATTTGAACACTTTCACGGATCACATTGCGATCACCAATCACAAGACGTGTTGCTTCGCCTTGATATTTCTTATCTTGGCACTCTTCACCGATCACGGCGAATGGGAATATACGGTTGTCTTTACCGATCACCGTTGGACCTTTAATCACAACGTGTGACATCACTTCAGTGCCTTCACCAATTTCAACATCAGTGGCAATATAAGTGAAGGGACCAACTTTGACATTAGCGCCAATCTTTACACCGTCTTCAATCACTGCTGACGGATGAATTTGTGCGGTTTCATGGATCATGAGAATACTCGTCGTGCACATTTAAGTTCAGCTGAACATACCACTTCGCCGTCAACTGTTGCTACGCCATTAAATAGCGCAATACCGCGACGCTCTTTGATAAATTCAACATCTAAAATAAGCTGATCACCAGGACCTACAGGCTTACGAAACTTTGCTTTATCGATACTTGCAAAGTAGTACAGTTCATTTTCAGCAGGCGCACCAAAGGTTTTAAATGCAAGTAGACCTGTTGCTTGTGCCATCGCTTCTAAAATCATTACACCTGGAAATACCGGCATATTAGGGAAATGACCAGTAAATTGAGGCTCATTGACAGAAACATTTTTGATTGCTGTTAACGTTTTGCCTTCATCATAATTAGTAACACGGTCAATCATTAAGAAAGGATAACGATGAGGAAGCAGTTCCTGAATTTCTGTGATGTTTAGCGTCTTATTTTCGCTGGTCAAAACTAAATACCTGTATTAGAAAGAATAAAATAATATTCAATATCAATGCAAAACGGCCTACACAAGGTAGGCACATCAATTAAACGTAAAAACTTACTTACCTTTCGCTGCGAGTTCTTTTTCAACAGCTTTTAAACGTTTGTTCATATCATCAATACGATGAACACGCGTTGCAGTTTTACGCCATTCGCGGTTTGTTTGTAATGGAATACCTGAAGAGTACATGCCTTTTTCTTCAATACTTCGCATTACCATGCCCATACCAGTGATGGTTACACCATCAGCAATGTTGATATGGCCATTTAATACTGATGCACCACCAATAATACAATATTTACCAATTTTGGTGCTACCAGCGATAATTGTACCACCCGCCATCGCTGTACCATATCCGATCTGCACGTTATGGGCGATTTGCATTTGGTTATCAATGATCACATTGTCTTCAATAATGGTGTCATCGAGTGCACCACGGTCAATCGTCGTACATGAACCAATTTCAACACGATTACCAATACGCACAGAGCCCAATTGAGGGATTTTTACCCACTCACCTTTATCATTAGCGTAACCGAAGCCATCAGCACCAATAACCGTGCTTGATTGCACTAAACAATCGCTACCTAACTTTACATTGTGGTAGATAGTGACATTGGCCCATAATTTAGTGTTATCACCAATCACCGCATCTTTACCGATAAAACAACCCGCACCAATTTGCACGTTATTACCTAAGGTAACACCCGCTTCAATCACTGCGTTATGGCCAATAGCAACGTTATTACCAAGCGTAGCCGTTGGATCTACAAATGCAGATGCCGCTATCTCGGTTGCTGCTGCTGGCGTTGTATCTAATAGTTGTGCAACTAATGCGTAGCTTAAGTAAGGATCTTTTACAACCAGTGCATTACCTTGGAAGAATTCGACATCCGCTTCTCGTAGCATTACTGCATCAGCCTTGCAATCAGCAAGTTGCTTACGGTATTTGCTATCAGAAAGGAACGTTATTTGACCTTCCACTGCCTTGCTCATCCCAGCAATAGAATGAATTTCCACCGAGCCGTCGCCTTGAAGCTCTGCACCTAATTTTTCAGCTAGTTTAGCAAGTGTGATTGCAGCCATATTTACCTTATACCTATTGTAACAACAGCCACAAAAGTGGCTGTTAGATACACTAAAAACTGGTATATCGTGAAAATAACGATATACCAATCATTATTGCTTCATATTACTGATTATTTTACCGCAGCAATCACTTTAGAAGAAAGATCATCTTTCTTATTTGCGAATAAAACAGCTTGTGCGTCTAGCACGATGTTATAACCGTTTTTCTCTGCTACTGTATCAATCGCTGTACGGATTTTCTTAACAAGCTTCTGCTCTTCTTCCATACCACGACGGCGTTGATCTTCAGCAAGTGCTTGTGCTTTTAGTTTGTAATCAGAATCAAGTTGAGCAAGCTCGCGTTGAAGCTTTTGACGTTGATCTGAACTCATTAGTTCACCATCACGCTTCAATTTATCAATCTTGGTCTTCATCTTAGTTTCGATAGAACGTAGAGCCGCAACACGACCACTGAATTCTTTCTTTAACTTCTCTTGAACCTTGTAACGCTGAGCTAACTCAGACATTGCTTGACCAGTAGATACGTAACCAATTTTTTGAGCAGCTTCCGCTGCATTTGCGTACATAGACGAAGATAGAATTACCAAGCCAAGACTTGCTGCTTTAATCCATTGTTTCAAAAGTTCTCTCCTCAAAATTAGAATGTCTGACCAATAGTGAATGTGAAGAATTCCTCATCATCCCCTTCATATTTCTTGATTGGTTTCGCAATCGAGAATACAAGTGGACCCATTGGCGACATCCACTGTAAAGCTGCACCGGCAGAAGCGCGGATCATACCTGGATCTGAGTAATTTGCCAGTTTTTGACCATCGCTGCTCTTATAATTCAGGTTATATTCTGTATCCCAAACAGAACCAGCATCAACAAAGAAACTGGTACGGATTTGGTTTTTCAACTCACCAGAAGCAAATGGCGTTGGAACAATTAGCTCCATACTTGCAAGCGCAATGGCATTACCACCTGCTGCATCATCAGTACCGGTCGCACAGTTGTTATTACCTTGACCATTTACGCCACAACCACCAACAAATACCGCTTTTGGACCTACAGTATTTGAACGGAAACCACGAATTGAACTAAAGCCACCGGCATAGAAGTTTTCATAGAATGGCATTAGCTGATCGCTACCATTATCCGTTTTACCGTAGCCATTACCGTACCCCAACTTACCACGTAGTAATAAGCTAAAGTCTTGGCTCTCTGTTAATGGTATGTATTGACGAACGTTGTACTGCGCTTTGAAGTACTGTGAGTCAGAACCAGGAATTGTCATCTTAAATGAGAAGTCTTGGCGGTTACCAGAGGTTGGGAAGTAACCTCGGTTTAAGTTGTTGCGTGTCCAGCCAAATGTCCAACTAAAATCATCAAGGGTGATCGCACTATCGCTATCGAGATCAAAGCCATGAATCTTTTTAAACTGCTGAATTTGGTAATAATCTTGAGTGTTCGAAATCTTATTGTGATCGTAACCCAAACTAAAGTTAAAGTAGTTCAACTCATTAAATGGGAAGCCCCACGTTAAGCTTGTACCGTAGCTTTGGTTGGTGTAATCCGAGATATTGGCATCAGAAGCTTTAAACTCGTTATAGTAAATCTTACCGCCCAAGCTTACGTTATTTATCGTGAAGTAAGGATCATTGTACTCAAGACTGATATTTTTCGAATAATCGTTCGTCATCGCATTGATACCAAAACGATTACCCGTACCTAAGAAGTTATCTTGAGTTAAACCGGCTTGGAAACTAATACCTGATTCAGTACCGTAACCAACACCAAAGTTAACACTACCAGAATTGGCTTCTTTCACGTTGTACTTAATGTCAACCTGATCATCAGAACCAGGTACTCGTACCGTTTGTACATCAACATTTTCAAAGAAGCCCGTTCGGTTTAAACGTGCTTTACCTGTTTCAATCTTCTTCGCATTTAACCAAGTACCTTCCATTTGACGCATTTCACGGCGTAAAACTTCATCTTTCGTATTGGTATTACCACGGAACTCGATATTACGAACGTAAATACGTTTACCTTGTTCAACATTAACAACCAATGATACTTCATTGGTCTTATCATCAAACTCAGGGTATGTCGTTACTTTCGGGTAAGCGTAACCTTCTTCACCAAGCTTACGCTTAATCGCTTCTTCTAGCGATGTAACTGCAGCGCCGTTATATACAGAGCCATTCTTAAATGTTACCAGCTTATCGAACTCAGCAACGCGACCTGCAACATCACCACGGAACTGTACATTCTTAACTTTATATTGATGCCCTTCATGGATTTTAAGAGTGATATACACGCCTTTTTTATCCGGAGAAATAGACACTTGTGTATCATCAAGTCGATATTTCAAATAACCATTATTCAAGTATTGAGAGCGCAGTGTTTCTAAATCACCTTGTAATACTTGTTTCTGATATTTTTCATTCGCCATGAAGTTCCACCAAGGCACATCGTCCTTTAGTTTAAACTTGCTGCGTAATTCGTCATCACTGAAAACATGGTTACCTAAAATGTTAATCTGCTTAATTTTTGCAGACACACCTTCAGTGAAAACAAATTTAATATCAGCACGATTACGAGGCAGAGGCGTAACAACAGCTTCTACCGTTGCGTTGTATTTACCAACACTGTAATAGAAATCCTCTAGCCCTTTTTCAATTTTTCGTAACGTCGTACGATCAAGCGCTTCACCCACTCGCAAACCTGATGCTTCTAAATTTTCTTTTAGCTGCTCAGCTTTGATTGCTTTGTTACCTGAGAAAGTAATATCAGCAATAGTAGGACGCTCTGTTACATCGATCTGAAGCGTATTACCGTCACGATATACTCGAATATTTTCAAAGTTGCCTGAAGAATAAAGTGATTTTATTAGTTCTGAAATATCCTGTTGATCAACAGTATCTCCAACGCGGACAGGCATTTTTAACAATGCCGCACCTAACGTAACACGCTGAAGTCCTTCAAAACGAATGTTATCAACTACAAATTTATCTTCCGCACTATGCGCAACGCTACTGGTTAAAAGCAGCGATGCGACCAACAGTTTTTTAATCGCCATTACTGTTCTGATTATTCCTTGCTAAAAACGCATTATTAAAGACGGGTAAAATCATTGAATAGCGCAACGGCCATTAACGCAACCAAAACGGCTGATCCCACTCTATAGCCAATATCCTGAATTCGTTCTGACACAGGACGACGGGTTACAGCTTCAATGGCGAAAAACATTAAATGTCCTCCATCCAACACCGGAAGCGGTAACAAATTAACTATACCTAAATTGACACTTATCAGTGCTAAAAATCCAAGAAAGTAGACCAGACCAAAGTCGGCGGTCATTCCTGCACCTTTTGCAATGGATATCGGTCCACTGAGGTTTTTAATTGCAACATCACCTGTAAACAGTTTAGTGACCATATCAAAAGTTAGCGTCACTAATTGCTTAGTTTTTTCTGTTGCTTTAACCGCAGCTTCAATTGGACCAAACTGCAAGTTTACTTTATAAGATTCAGGCCACGGTTCAATCGCAGGTGCTAATCCTACATAGCCAACTTGATTACCATCTGGTTCAACCTTGCTACGAGGAACTAATGATAACATCACTGGTTCATCATCTCGCAACACTTCAACTGAAAGCGGTTGCTCAGGGTGCGTACGCACCGCATCAACAAACTGCTGCCATTCAGTTACAGGCTTTTTATCAATTGCTACAATCTTATCATTTAATTTAAATCCTGCATCTACTGCAGCACTATTATCAACCAATTGCGCGACATTTAACGTAATTTTAGGCCGATAAGGCGTAATACCTAATGTTTTTAGTACTTGCTGAGACTCAGGATCATAAGACCAATGAGATAGATCTAAAGTGCGCGTCACGATGACATTACTGTCAGGCTCTGTCGCTGTGATCACCATGCTCTTATCACCAATATGAGAAACCATTGCCATATTGGCTGATTCCCAATCTGATGTTTCGATTCCTGAAATAGATTTAAGTTCCATTCCAGGTGTAATTCCTGCTTGTGCCGCGATCGATTGTGGAGCCACTTCACCAATAAACGGCTTTAGTGCAGGAACCCCAATAAGATACACAACCCAATATGCAAAAATAGCAAAAATAAAGTTAGCTAAAGGACCGGCAGCAACAATTGCACTTCGTTGCCAAAGTTTTTTGTTATTAAACGCCATATGACGCTTTTCTGCAGGCACTTCTTCTACCCGCTCATCAAGCATTTTTACATAGCCGCCCAGCGGGATCATTGCCAATGTATATTCTGTTCCGTCTTTTCCTTTACGACGAAAAAGTGCCTTACCGAAACCAATCGAAAAGCGTTCAACATATACACCGCAACGGCGAGCAACCCAAAAGTGACCAAATTCATGGACAGCAATCAATATTCCTAGAGCAACTAAAAAAGCACTTAAATTGCGGATAAATTCAATCATGCAAATTCCTTGGTGATGACATCTGAAGCAAGTTGACGAGCTTGTTTATCTATTTCCATTACCTCTGCAATATTGTGAGGTTCAACAAGCACGGCTATTTCTAGCACTTTTTGGTTCACTTTAGCAATATCTGTGAAGCAAATTTCACCTGCTAAAAATGCCGCAACAGCCATTTCATTAGCAGCATTTAACGTCGTTGTTGCCGCTTGCCCTTGATAGCACGCATCAATAGCGAGCTTTAAACATGGATAACGATCAAAGTCTGGTTTCATAAAAGTAAATTCACCAATTTGACTAAAATCAAGCGGAGCAACGCCTGCATCGACACGCTCTGGGTATGCCATTGCACAAGCAATCGGCGTACACATATCGGGTAACCCCATTTGTGCAATAACAGAACCATCTTTATATTGCACCATTGAGTGAATAACAGACTGCGGATGAATAATGACATCCATTTGCTCACGACTGGCATTAAATAACCAGCGCGCTTCAATATACTCTAGACCTTTATTCATCATTGTGGCTGAATCCACAGAGATTTTTGGCCCCATTGACCAATTAGGATGAGCAATCGCCATCGCTGGTGTCACATTATCTAACTCTGCAATATCAGTGTATCGAAACGGACCACCAGACCCCGTCAATAGCACTTTACTCACGCCTGATGCTGATAAATCACAACGTCCCATACACTGCTGAATATTGGTCGGCAACGATTGAAAAATTGCATTATGCTCACTATCAACAGGTAATAATTCAGCGCCATACTGTTCACAAGCATCAATGAACATTTGCCCAGTCATCACCAGCGCTTCTTTATTAGCAAGTAAAATACGTTTACCTTTTTTCACTGCAGCCATTGTTGGTAATAAACCCGCTGCGCCAACAATCGCCGCCATTACAGTGTCGACATCATCAAGTGCTGCGACTTCACAAACACCTTGCTCACCAGTAAGAACTGTTGTAGCAATTTCTTGCTGCTTTAATAAGGTCGCCAATTCTGCTGCAGCCTTACTATCAAACATTGCGACAAATTTCGGTTGCCATTGCTGACAAAGCGCAAACATTTTTTCAACATTTGAACCAGCAGCAAGTGCTACTACTTCAAATAGCTCAGGGTTTTTAGCAACGACATTTAAAGTACTGCTACCTATTGAGCCCGTCGCTCCTAGGATCGTTAACTTACGCATAAAATCACTTACATTTACAAAAAAGGCAGCGTAATGGCTGCCTTAGAAAAGAGGTGGCTTACATTAACCAAAGATAAAGTAATGCAAAAACAGGTATTGCTGCGGTTAAGCTATCAATACGATCTAAGATCCCACCATGTCCGGGTAATATGTTACCGCTATCTTTAACGCCAGAAGCACGTTTAAACATGCTTTCAACTAAATCACCAAGCACAGAGATGACAACAGTAATAATAGCTATCGATAACAAGCTTGAAATTGAGACAAACGGGATAGAAAGAAGTTGGGCCATTAGCCAAGTAATAATAACAGCTAAAATTACCCCACCGACTAAACCTTCAATCGTTTTATTTGGGCTAACGGCTGGCGCCATTTTATGCTTACCAAAACGCTTACCTGAAAAGTATGCGCCAGTATCTGCAGACCAAACTAAGAAACAAACCAATAGAACAAGTTTAGCACCATGATACGAATCGATGCTGTAATCTACAGCACGTAACATTAAAATACTCCAAAAAAACGGGAGCAGTGTTAACAAGCCAAAAATCTGTTTAACAAAAGAATTAGATGCCCATAACTTATCAGTTTTAGGATATGTAATCGCTAATATAGATGCAATTAGCCACCATATTCCGCCTACTAATAACATGCCATGTAACCCATTACTCATCGCCGAAAGAGACGCTGTATCTACTGGTAATAACACTAGGCTAGCACCTAATGCAATCACAGGTAGAATCATTGCACGGATGCGAGATGATGTATTAATAAACTGTGTCCATTCCCAAAAACCCAATAATGTTATTGCCGCAATGGCTGCCACAAAGGCTGGAAATGGTAAGAAAAAGATCCCCGCAATAACAAGTGGTGCGAGGATTAATGCGGTAATAATTCGTTGCTTTAGCAAACTGCGTCCTCTATATAATTATTGTATAGGCAAAGGCCATATTTACTGTAAATAATAACGCCAACACACATCACTGTGCATTGGCGAAAAGTAATAACTCTTATTTTAACAATGCTTGTATTTGTTCGCCAGTACAGCCAAAACGGCGTTCACGAGTCACGAACCAAGCAACAGCATTCAATAAACTTGATTCATCAAAATCAGGCCAGTGCTCTTCTGTGAAAAATAACTCCGCATAAGCTACCTGCCATAACATAAAGTTACTAATTCGGCACTCACCACTGGTACGGATCAATAGATCAACCTCTGGTAACCCATACGTTGAGAGCCCTGACTCTAAATCTTGTTCCGTTACGGTTGCGAGATCAAGTTCATTATCAATCGCCTGCTGAGCTAGCTTTTTAGCCGCTTCTAAAATATCCCATTGCCCGCCGTAATTTGCTGCAATGTTCAATACCATACCGGTATTGTCAGCGGTTAATTCCTCTGCCGCTGAAATTTTATCTTGTAAGCGCTGACTAAAACGACGCTTATCACCAATAATACGTAATTGAATATTATTCTTATGTAATCTTTTTACTTCACGACTTAATACCGTCATGAAGAGCTCCATCAATAGTGAAACCTCCGCCTCGGGACGACGCCAGTTTTCACTACTAAAAGCAAATAGTGTCAAAGCTTTTATACCAAGACGATTAGCAGTAGAGACTGTTTTTCGCACGGCTTCTACGCCAGCCTTGTGACCAAACACCCGAGCTTTGCCTTTGGCTTTTGCCCAACGACCATTACCATCCATAATCACAGCAATGTGTTTAGGAAGACAATCTGCCGAAAGCCCAGCCTCGATTGAATGCTCTGCCATCTCTATCCCTCAAAAAAAAGGCGCTGTGCTGCACGCACAGCGCCTCTAGCCATTTAAAACCTAACGAATATAGTTTTAAACTTCCATTAACTCTTTTTCTTTTACTTCAAGAACTGCATCGATATTCTTAATAGCATCGTCGGTTAATTTCTGAATTTCATCTTGTGCACGACGATCATCGTCTTCAGAAATTTCTTTATCTTTTAGTAAACCTTTAACCGTTGCATTTGCATCGCGACGAATGTTACGAACAGCAACACGGCCTTGCTCTGCTTCTGCACGTACAATCTTAACAAGATCGCGACGACGCTCTTCTGTAAGTGGTGGAAGAGGAACACGGATCACAGTACCTGCAGACATTGGGTTTAGACCCAAATCCGACATCATGATCGCTTTTTCTACTTTTGGTGCTAGTTCACGGTCAAATACAGTGATAGCAAGAGTACGAGCATCTTCAGCAACCACGTTTGCCACTTGGTTTAACGGAGTGTTCGCACCGTAGTACTCAACATGAATCGTATCAAGTAGGCTTGGGTGAGCACGACCTGTACGGATTTTTACTAGTTGATTTCGTAGTGCATCAACACTTTTTTCCATGCGCACTTGCGCGTCTTGTTTGATTTCGTTAATCACGATAAATACCCTTGATAATTCGGTCACAGTAAAAAAGTAATCGTACTTTTTTCAATTAATCAGTTGCCCACTTTTGCTTAAGCGCTAGTGATTAGCGTACCTTCTTGCTCACCCATCACTACGCGACGTAGTGCGCCTGGTTTATTCATATTAAAGACACGAATTGGCATATTGTGGTCACGAGCAAGTGTAAAGGCCGCTAAATCCATTACCTTTAATTCTTTTTCAAGTACATCTTGGTAGCTTAGCTTATCACAAAGTACTGCATCTGGGTTCTTAACTGGATCATCTGTGTAAACACCATCCACTTTGGTCGCTTTTAGTACAACATCAGCTTCAATTTCGATACCACGTAAACATGCTGCAGAATCAGTAGTAAAGAATGGGTTACCAGTACCTGCAGAGAAAATCACGACACGGCCCTGGCGTAACTGGCTAATTGCATCAGCCCAGTTGTAGTTATCACAAACACCATTGAGAGGAATAGCAGACATCACTCGAGCGTTCACATAGGCACGATGCAAAGAATCACGCATTGCTAAGCCGTTCATTACAGTTGCTAGCATACCCATGTGGTCGCCCACAACTCGGTTCATACCTGCTTCTGCAAGGCCAGCACCACGGAATAAGTTACCACCACCAATAACTAGGCCTACTTGAACACCCAGTTCAACGAGTTCTTTGATTTCTTGAGCCATACGGTCAAGAACTTGTGCGTCAATGCCGAAACCTTCTTCGCCTTGTAGTGCTTCACCACTTAGCTTAAGCAAAATTCGTTGATAAGTTGGTTTTGGGTTTGTGGTCATGTGTTTTACCTTCCAGGCTAACTTGAGATATGGAGTTGTAAAAAGACCGCAGCCTTGGCTACGGTCTTTGGCATTCTTATAAAGAAGGATTAACCCTTCTGAACAGCTGCTACTTCTTCTGCAAAGCTCATTTCTTGAGCTTTCTCGATACCTTCACCAACTTCTAGACGAATGAAGTTAGTTACTGTAGCACCAGTTTCTTTCAGTACTTCACCAACAGTTTTCTTTGGTTCCATGATGAAAGCTTGACCAGTTAGAGAAACTTCGCCAGTGAACTTCTTCATGCGGCCTTCAACCATCTTTTCAGCGATTTCTTTAGGCTTGCCTTCGTTCATTGCGATTTCAACTTGAACTTCACGCTCTTTAGCAACTACGTCTGCTGGTACGTCAGATGGGTTAACGTATTCAGGCTTAGATGCAGCAACGTGCATTGCGATGTGCTTTAATGTTTCTTCGTCGCCGTTACCAGCAACAACAACAGCGATACGAGCACCGTGAGTGTAAGCAGAAACTTTCTCGCCTTCGATGTAATCTACACGACGGATAGAGATGTTCTCACCAATCTTAGCAACTAACGCGATACGTGCTTCTTCAAATTGTGCTTGAAGCTCTTCGATAGACGCATGGTTCGCAAGTGCTGCATCAGCAACTTCGTTAGCGAATGCTAGGAAGCTACCGTCTTTAGCAACGAAGTCAGTTTGGCAGTTAACTTCAACAAGAGCAGCTTTACCAGCAGCTTCTTTGATGATGATAGTACCTTCAGCTGCTACGTTACCTGCTTTCTTAGCAGCTTTTGCAGCACCGCTCTTACGCATGTTTTCGATCGCTAGCTCGATATCAGCATTAGCTTCTACAAGCGCTTTTTTACAATCCATCATACCTGCGCCAGTACGCTCGCGCAGTTCTTTAACTAGGGCAGCTGTAACTGTTGCCATTGTCATAATCCTCAGATTTAATTCTTCGAGTAAAAATCAGGGGCCCTATCGGCCCCTGGTAACCATTCTTAGTTTACACAAGGTAACTTAAGAGGCTCGGTAAGTAACAAGTACTTATTAAGCTTCAGCTACGAAACCGTCTTCTTCAGCTTGAACAGCGATATCTTGGTTACGAGCTTCTTTAACAGTTTGAGCTACAGCACCAGTGTAAAGCTGGATCGCACGGATTGCGTCATCGTTACCTGGGATAACGAAGTCAACGCCGTCTGGATCAGAGTTAGTATCAACAACAGCAAATACTGGGATACCTAGGTTGTTAGCTTCTTTGATTGCGATGTGCTCACAGTCAGCGCCGATTACGAACATTGCGTCTGGTAGGCCGCCCATGTTCTTAATACCACCTAGTGACTTCTCAAGCTTTTCCATTTCACGAGTACGCATTAGCGCTTCTTTCTTGGTTAGCTTGTCGAAAGTACCATCAGTAGATTGAGCTTCAAGATCTTTAAGACGCTTGATTGATTGACGAACAGTTTTCCAGTTAGTCAACATACCACCCAACCAACGGTTGTTTACGTAGTACTGATCACAGCTGATTGCTGCTTCTTTGATTGATTCGCTAGCTGCGCGCTTAGTACCAACGAAAAGAACTTTACCCTTACGAGCTGCAATTTTTTCAATTTCAGCTAGTGCTGCATTGAACATTGGTACAGTTTTTTCTAGGTTGATGATGTGTACACGGTTACGAGCGCCGAAAATGAATGGCTTCATTTTTGGGTTCCAGTAACGAGTTTGGTGACCAAAGTGTACACCAGCCTGAAGCATGTCGCGCATTGATACAGTTGCCATTGAATAATCCTCTATGGGGTTAGGCGTCCACATATCCCATCTTAAAACCGACCCGATAATAACTATATAAAGCTATTGTTACCTTATTAGGTAACCGAGCACCCCGGCAGATGTGTCGATATGTGTGAATAATAAAATAAGTATGTGTGACTCAATCAAGTCGCACCTTCGTATCTAATATTAGTGCTTACGCAAAAACATATGTTATCGAAAGAAACAAAATTACCGATCACGGCGCGCTTTATACCACATATTTAGGCGCTAAATCTAGTCAAATCTGGTTATGAGAATGAATCTTATCTTTCCATTAGCCCTAAGCGACTGGTAATATAGTGTTATAGCAAAACATACAAATAGAGACGATTATATGAGCATTAAGATCAAAACGGCTGAAGAAATTGAAAAAATGCGCGTTGCGGGCCGTTTGGCTGCTGAAGTGCTAGAAATGATCGAACCCTACGTTAAAGCTGGTGTAACTACAGAAGAGCTTGACCGTATTTGTCATGACTACATCACTAAAGATCAGCAAGCTATTCCAGCACCACTGAATTATCATGGTTTTCCAAAATCAATCTGTACTTCAATTAACCACGTAGTCTGTCATGGTATTCCAGCACTAACTGATGAAGAAGTACCAGAAGCAAATGGCAAGTACATTAAGCCTGCAGTGCTAAAAGATGGTGACATTATTAATATCGACGTAACCGTTATTAAAGATGGTTACCATGGCGATACATCAAAAATGTTTGAAGTAGGTGAAGTATCACTTGAAGACAAGCGTCTATGTCGAGTGGCACAAGAAAGCCTTTACTTAGCCATTAAAAAAGTAAAACCAGGTGCTCGTGTCGGTGATATTGGTACCGCTATTCAGAAGTTTATCAAATCTGGTAATAGCCGTTTCTCTATTGTTAAAGATTACTGTGGTCACGGTATCGGAAATGAGTTCCACGAAGAACCACAAGTAGTTCACTACAAAAACAGCGATCGTACCGTACTAAAAGAAGGCATGTGTTTCACTATCGAGCCAATGATCAACGCTGGTAAATTCGGTTGTGAATCTGATGATCAAGACGGTTGGACTGTTTACACTGTCGATGGTAAGAAATCAGCACAGTGGGAACATACCCTGCTAGTGACAAAAGATGGTTGTGAAATTTTAACACTTCGTACAGAAGAGACACTTCCACGCGTTATGCATAACGCATAACATACCGACTTCGTTAACACGATCATAAAAACCGACCTTCTGTGTCGGTTTTTTTCTCCCTATACATGTTGTTCCTCACTGGTAGTCGTTATAGTAAAGATAAGATTTAGCAATAGCACGGACTGCCATGACAGATACCCTCTCTCTTCAACTTGATCGTTACCTTGATCAAGACATCACCCTCGATAATTTACGTAATGCATTAACCACCTTTGCAGAACAACAAAAAGAAAGTTTTTTTCAGCATGTCCCTATTGCCGATCTAGTTACCGCTCGCAGTAACTATATAGATCAACTACTACAACGTTTATGGCATTTTTATGGATTTTCACAGCAATCAGATTTAGCTTTTGTTGCCGTCGGTGGTTATGGCCGTGGTGAGCTTCATCCCCTTTCGGATGTCGATATTTTAATTTTAAGTGAACAACCCATTAGCGATGAGATTGGCACTAAAGTCAGTGAATTTATTACGCTACTGTGGGATCTTCGATTAGAAGTAGGACAAAGTGTCCGTACTGTTGCTGAATGTATTGATGTAGGCAAAAATGACCTAACCGTTGCAACAAACTTAACCGAAGCCCGTTATTTATGCGGCAATAAAGGCACCTATAATCACCTTATTGAATCCATTAATGATGGCGCATTCTGGCCAAGTCATACGTTTTATAAAGCCAAGTTAGAAGAACAAAAAAAACGTCACGCTCGTTATCACGATACCACCTACAATTTAGAACCTGATATAAAATCTAGCCCTGGCGGACTGCGAGATATTCATACTTTAAGTTGGGTTGCACGCCGACACTTTGGCGCCACCAGCTTATTTGAAATGAGTCGCCATGGTTTTTTAACTGATGCTGAGTATCGTGAACTGGTTGAATGTCAAAATGAGCTGTGGCGAATTCGCTTTGCATTACATATCGAACTTCGTCGTTATGATAATCGCCTTACTTTTGATCATCAGGCATCAGTGGCTAACAACTTAGGTTATCAAGGTGAAGGTAATCGCCATGTTGAAATGATGATGAAAGAGTTCTACCGTACGCTTCGTCGAGTAGCCGAACTCAATAAAATGCTACTACAGCTATTTGAACAAGCGATTATTACTCAACCAAAAGATACCGTACCCACGGTACTTGATGAAGACTTTCAAATTAGGGGGCATTTAATTGAAGCCACCAAGCCAGCGCTATTCCAAGCTCGCCCTGAAACTATTTTAGATATGTTCCTTCATGTTGCTAAAAACTCTGAGATTGAAGGTATTGCGGCGCCAACACTGCGTCAACTTCGCACCGCCCGTCGGCGACTGAATCTCTTCCTAATTGAAATCCCAACCGCTCGTGAAAAGTTCATGGAGTTGGTCCGACAACCCAACGCCTTGCAAAAAGCCTTTCGCTTGATGCATCGTCACGGCGTGTTATCCGCTTATCTACCGCAATGGAGCCACATTGTTGGGCAAATGCAATTTGATTTATTCCACGTTTATACCGTCGATGAACACAGTATTCGTGTGATCAAAAACCTGAATAAATTTAGCGATCCAGAAAATCAACAACGTCACCCGATTTGCTGTGAGATCTATCCCCGCATAGTTAAGAAAGAATTATTAATTCTAGCGGCTATTTTTCACGATATCGCCAAAGGTCGAAAAGGCGATCACTCTGAACTCGGTGCTGTCGATGCCTATGAATTTTGTATCCAACATGGGCTATCACGACCAGAAGCAAATATTGTTTCATGGTTAGTTAAAAAACACCTCCTCATGTCAGTAACCGCACAACGTCGCGATATTTACGATCCCGAAGTGGTCACTGAATTTGCTAAAGAAGTGCGAGATGAAGAACGTCTGGACTATTTAGTCTGCTTAACCGTTGCTGATATCTGTGCCACGAACCAAGACTTATGGAACAGTTGGAAGCGCACTCTCCTCTCCGAGCTTTACCACTCAACCCAAAAAGCATTACGTCGCGGTTTAGAAAATACACCAGATGTGCGTGACCGTATTCGTCACAATCAACAATTAGCCTCTGCTATGCTACGTAGTAAAGGTTTTCAGCCACGAGAAATTGAAGTGTTATGGCAACGCTTTAAAGCTGATTACTTTCTTCGCCATACCCACAAACAACTGGCGTGGCATGCTGAAGCATTACTCACGCACGATCATGACAAACCGCTCATCTTACTCAGTAAAAAAGCAACCCGTGGCGGTACTGAGGTATTCGTGTATAGCAAAGATAAAGCCAAGCTTTTTGCTATCGTCGTTTCAGAGCTAGATAAAAAGAACTTAAGTGTCCATGACGCGCAAATAATGAATAGTAAAGATGGTTACACACTTGATACCTTTATGGTGTTAGATCCTAACGGTAAAGCAATCAATGAAAACCGTCATACCACTATTCGACGCACGTTAACCAAAGCGTTAACCGTGATGAAATCTGAACGAAAAATCCGTCGAGCACCACGTAAGCTATTACACTTTAATGTAAAAACTAAAGTCAGTTTTCTACCGACCAAAACAGGCAAGAAAACGATGATGGAATTAGTTGCGTTAGACATGCCAGGATTATTAGCCAAAGTGGGAGCTGTATTTGCCGAACACAATATTAGTTTGCAAGCGGCAAAAATAACCACGATTGGTGAGCGCGCTGAGGACTTCTTTATTCTGGTTAATGATCAAGGTTGTAATCTTAGCGTTGAGCAGCAAGAAGTATTGGAAGCGTCGCTAATACGCACAATCAATCAACACGCATAACCGATAACGTATTAGGGTAAAAATAACAAAGCCTGCAATTACTGCAGGCTTTCTCTTTTATATCTGTGCAATAAAGGTGTCAAACCAACCTTTAGCGACATCTAACGGCTCAAAATGGATGCCCGCATCAATATCAAGGCGATCTTGTACAGGTTTAGCGCCTAACTCCACTAATAACGCATCAAATTGACGCCCAGCACCACAAAAGCGATCTTCACCATAGCTTGAATCCCCTAACGCTATCACACCAAATTGCTGTTGAGGTAAAAGAGGGAATTGATCTTGCAGTGCAACATAAAGCGGTAACAAGTTTTCAGGGATCTCACCCTGTCCCGTTGTCGATGAAATGATCAGTACATTATCATCTTTGTAATCAAGAAAATCATCTAGCGTGGGGTCAAAATAGACCTGCGTTTCAATTGACGTCGCACTCTCTGCTAATGCTTCTGCCAGATCTTCCGCACCACCATAAACAGATCCGATAAAAATACCTAATCGAGCCATAATGCCCTCCATTGCCACTATAAACTATCACCAATGTGGCAATGATAAGCTTAAAAATCAAGCACTATGATCCGATATAATTAAACTTCAATTAGTCTCGCACTAATAGATTGGGGGACCAATTAAACGCAGTCATGACTTTACGCCACGTCTCATCAATATCTGCACGAATATCAATAGAATCACCTGTGATCGGGTGATCAAATTGTAATCTTGATGCATGCAGCATTAAACGGTGACAATCATAATGTTCACGGAACATACGGTTATGGCGTCCATCACCATGATTTACATCACCAATAATATGATGACTTAAATGATGCATATGTCGACGTAGCTGGTGCTTCCGCCCAGTTTCTGGTTTCATTTCAACTAAACAATAGCGACTGGTTGAGTAGCGCCCTACCGCAATATCTGTTTCAACCGTTGCTAATGGCTCGTAAGCCGTTACAGCTGGTTGTGCTTCTTTCTCTTCTGATGCATTTTTATCAGCGATCTTATCAAGCTCAACCTTCAACGGATAATCGAGCACTGCCGCTTCTTTTATCCAACCACGCACCACGGCATGATACGTTTTATGCATATCGCGCCCAGCAAAAAGTGGCATCATTTGTGATGCAATCTCACTGGATAATCCAAACAACAAAACACCCGATGTTGGGCGATCTAAACGATGTAATGGAAAGACATGCTGGCCAATTTGATCTCGCAATGTTTGCATCACAAAAACAGTCTCATGACTATCTAGCCATGAACGGTGAACCAACATACCGGCAGGCTTGTTAACCGCAATCAAATAGTCATCGCGATATAAAATTTCAAGTTCCATTACATTCACTCAGTGTTGTTTAAATAGTAAATCTAGCTGACGTGTGACCGATAAAATATCGTTAACCCCTACTTTTTCTTTCATTGCTTCTTCAATATAAGGACTAATCTCAAACTGTGCTGGTAACGGTAATTGTAAAGCAATCAGTTGTCCGAATTTGGGAATAAAAATCCATTGTAACCATTGGTGGCAATCTAATGTATCAATTGCAAATGGTTCGGTGCTTGTAAGTAACGGCTCATCAGGAGGCGTTAACTGCCAATGAGAATGTTGACGTAGTACCAACTCTAATTCTTCAAGTAAACGTTGACTATGATGATATTTATCCATCTTCCCCCCTGATAGTAAGCCGCGCAGAATAGCACTTGAAACGAGATGCCCCAAGTAATTCAAGCGTCTTAGCATCGCGGTTATGAAACCTTTAGCCTACCCAATATAAATCCTTTAGTTAATAGGTATGCTTGGCTCACCGCAAAAGTTATACTGACTTTCTGACTTAGGAGCACAGATATGACCATGGATAAATTTCATACCCTGACCCAATTACTTGATAATGCAGGCTGCCAATACAACATTTTTGATCTCGGCCGCCGTGTGAATGAAATTGATGTTTCACAATTTAAAGCTGTCGAAGAAAATCGCCAGCCTTATCCATGGCCATTACAGCAACATGCGCATTTAGCTATTTCTTTTTGGCAACCTCAACATACACCGTGGATCTGGTTTCTTCGATTACCACTCGATGAGCGTGGCTTATTAAAACAAGCAGCTGTTGGTGATTTTATTAAGTATGTGATTGAAGCGATGGGCGCAACACTTAATAGCGAGCCGACAGAAGAAGAACAAGAAAAGCTAGCGGCTAATCCTTACACGTTTAAACCCACCGATGACAAGATGGCTATTTTTCACGCCCAGATCCGTCATCAATTGGATTTACCAGCAAGCCAATATTACGAACATGCTCAGCAATATTTATCCGGTAAATTAGATTGGCAACAGTGGCAAGGTGTTGGTTTACAAGGCATTGCCGATATTTGTGCGCGAATGAAGCAAGAAAATAATGCTACCTTTATTCGTAAAGCAATTGCAAACCTTCCAATGACACCACTTTATGCCTTGCTTGGCTGCTTAGAGCACTGTTCATTACCCGATCCTTTAAGTACTCGTATCAGTGAACATTTAAGTGCTGAAATCAATAGTCAAGATCCGGATCTATTTTTAGTTTCAGCGTTGATCCGTGCAATATCTGGCAGTGATAGCAAAATCTTAAACCTTGCTCTTGAAAGTATTTTAGCCCAACCTGAATTGTGTCATCGTGAAGTGTTAATCGCTATTGCTGGTCGATGCTGGTCGGGGCTATTAACAACAGACAACGCTGCAAGATTTTTATTACGCCTTGCTGAAACAAACGATCAAGCACTGTTCAATCAATTATTTGCAGATTTAGTTATGCTTCCTGTATTACGCGGCACCATGCTTCAAGTATTACATGGTCAAGCTGAACCTGCTTTAGTCGCCGCGATTGAGAAATTACAGCAACATGCTCGTGGGCAATAAGAGAATAGGAATAAAAATTTGGACAATTTATTCGGAATACTGCTTATCGCGATCATCGGTTTTTTATTTTGGCAGCAAAGACGACAAACAGAGCTAGCGCAATATTTTATAGAGCAACGCTGTAAAAATATGGGACTGCAATTACTGAGCTTTGCGAGAGGAACACATAAAATCAAAGATCATCGTGGAGAATGGGGATGGCGTACTATCTTTGTCTTTGAGTTCTCTGCCGACGGGCATGATGCCTATCAAGGTTATTTAGAAATGAAGCGACTTAGAGCAAGCCATTTTTATATTCCCCCTCATCGTCTTCCTGAGGGTGAAGAGTATTAATTTTTTATAGTGATAAAAAGAACGGGCGCAACTTTCGTTGCGCCCTATGGCTTTACATGCAGCATTCCCGCTACTATGGTGCTCCTTGCCATCAATCCTTGATATACTTAAATCCCCAGTGTAGCTCCAAACTCTATCCTAGAGTTGCTCTTCGGTAGTTCCTTGACCCATCAATATTCCAATATTGACTCTCTCTTCCGTCCTGGAGGTGTCCTTTACTTCATCCTAAAGCTGTTCCTGACTTCATCAATGAAGATTAATCCCTACTCAATCCTAGAGTGTTCCACTTACTCCATCCTAGAGCGCTATCCCTAAACTTCATCCTGAAGTGTTCCATGTCATCCAGACCAGTAAATATCCTATTTACCTCACTACATCCTGTAGTTTTCCCTGCACAATCCTTGTTAGATAGCTCCGCTATCTATCCTCATCCTGAGGTAGCTAATCCTTAGCTGTTCCGTTTCCTAATGCCGTTCCCTTTCGACAAGGTAGATATTACTAGATTAGTAATCATGAACAACACATATATAGATTATGAAAAATAAAGACTCTTTATTAAATCGCCAACCGCCAATCTAACTAATTGATCTTAAATAACAATCTATTTCCAATTACTATTTTTACGATTAAAAAAAAGAATTAATCCCACAGTGATGTAAGAGATCTCTTACAAAGTGAATAGATAAAAAGCGATAAAGCATAAAAATAAAGACAAAATAGAGAGAAGAGAGGCGTTGAATGTGAGATTAACGCATTAAAAGAAGTATAAAAAAGAGATATGAAAAGTTAGAAAGGCATAAAAAAGAGCGGGCGCGACTTTCGTCGCGCCCTTAGGTCTTACTTGCAGCATTCCCGCTACTATAGTGCTCCCTGCCTCATTCCTTTGACTGCCGATTCCTTCAGCATTGTCCTTGCGCTTCGTCCTGAAGTTGTTCCTTTGGTTATCCTAACCCGTCACCACATCCTGTTATGACTCTCTTCTCCTTCCTGGAGGTGTCCTTTACTTCGTCCTGAAGTGTTCCTTTTGTCATCCTGACTGGTAAACATCCTGCTTACCGAACTCTATCCTAGAGTGTTCCCTTCACAGTCCTTGTTTGATAAACCATCCTAGCTTATCAACCTCTCATCCTGAGACCACTACATCCTGTAGTATATTCCTGTTCCGTTCCGTCAGTTCCTTCCGACACCATTAATATTACGCCAATCACCTTAATAAACACAGACACCGAAATACATTTATTTTCTATTAAAAATAAACCAAACAGTCACAAAAAAATAAGGCAATAATAATCATACACTTAACAGCATAATGAAGACATCAAACACTGCTTAAACGACAGATATCCTACGCCTTTGTAAGAGATCTCGCACAACGAAACAAGAGATTAACGACATAAAAACTGAAATATTCTTTTATATTTAATCTTTTTACGCATAAATCGACATATACGTTACGCTATAAAAACAACTTTCAGTATAAATAGGAGGAAAAGGAACAAAGATATTTTCCTTTAAACAAAAAGAGAGGGCGTGACTTTCGCCACGCCCTTAGGTCTTACTTGCAGCATTCCCGCCACTATAGTGCTCCCTGCCTCATTCCTTTGACTGCCGATTCCTTCAGCATTGTCCTTGCGCTTCGTCCTGAAGTTGTTCCTTTGGTTATCCTAACCCGTCACCACATCCTGTTATGACTCTCTTCTCCTTCCTGGAGGTGTCCTTTACTTCGTCCTGAAGTGTTCCTTTTGTCATCCTGACTGGTAAACATCCTGCTTACCGAACTCTATCCTAGAGTGTTCCCTTCACAGTCCTTGTTTGATAAACCATCCTAGCCTATCAACCTCTCATCCTGAGACCACTACATCCTGTAGTATATTCCTGTTCCGTTCCGTCAGTTCCTTCCGACACCAATAAGATTACGCGATTTGCTTTTTTAAACAATAAAGCGCTAGCAATTATTTATAAAACATTTTTTGATAAAATAAATATCAATAAATAAGGTATTTAAAATCAATAAGATAAAAAGTTAAGTGACGATAAGTATTATGTTTGTAGGATTGTTTTCTCACGCTGTTGTAAGCGATCTCTCACAACAGGAATAGTAAAAAAGACAGTTTGAATACACTATACTTTGCTTAATATCTCGGTCATGATTATGAGGAAGCGATGATGGAACAATTTCAGCACAATTTATCTCATTTATTCAGCCAATTAGGACTTAATAATTCAGATGAGTTTATACAATCATTTATCATCCAACATCAGCTAGCCCAACATCAGAATATTGCTGAAGCACCTTTTTTCTCAGTTATACAACGTCGATTTATAAAGGAATGCCAAGAACAAGATGCTGACTGGTGCGAAGTGATTGATCAACTTGATGCTTTACTGAGAAAGTAAATGCGTTGTTATATGTAGGATACTTAAAACAATGTCGACAATTACCCAAGAATTAGAAAACGCAATTAATTCTTTAATCTCAGAGGGAAAAGAGCCTTCTGTTGCATTAATAAAGTCACGATTAGCGAGCCCTCTACCGATCCCGGTTATTATCAAAGCGCTTCAAGCATGGAAAAAAAATGCCAAAGTGCCAACGATTGAAAAGCAAACCAAAGCGCTTACCGCTGATGAACGCATCACTCAACTCGAACAACAAATCATCACACTTTCAACTCGCTTAGCTAAATTAGAAGCTCAGCAATAATAACAAGGCTCCTTTGATCAAATCAGGAGCCTTTTATATTATTGATAGTTCCACGATAGGTTTGAAACTAATCGACATTTATCGCACTTGAAATGAAATAAACCATGTAAAGGATCCTCTACACGCCAATCATTATCACATTTAGGACATGTTCGGTTTATTTCACTCTCGAGACTTTCTCCACCCACACGATAGAGGTAGTAATAAGTAGGGATCTGGGTTGTTGATTCGATCTGTTCACGTAATTTCTCACCACGAGAAAATAGTTCACTATCAACCTCACCAATTTCATCTAGTGCCACTTTTATTGCAGCTTGGCTCTTATTTGCCATCTGAATTTCATCAAAGGCTTGCCATTCTGTTTGCCATTTAACCAGTGCTTTATAATCACCATCAAGATGGGCGCCTGTCTGATAGAGTGGGATCGGCAATAATGAATCACCACTACGTAACGGCGAACATGTATGTACATAAGTTGTATAAAGCACTTGCCATGATGGCTTACTCTGCTCAGCTGCCGCTTCTGAGTTTAAATCAACACCTAACACTTTTATTTTTGGTGTCAGTAAACAAGCATCACTCAACTTTTCAATGCAACGTGTCACTTGTTCACTATTGTACTTGGGATGCAGACTGTCTTTTTCAGGGCATACGGCACGTACACGAAAAATCCCATCATCAATCGTAATCGGAAACTCACGTCCTAGCACTTGACCGTTATAACGTAAATCATCCATTAATCCATTAATGGCACGATCCACACGTGATAGCGTTGTATTATCAAAACACTCAAACTGTAACTCTACAACGTACACTATTTATTCCTCTATTATTACGGGGGTTAACTGAGTTAAGAACTCTTCAACATTAACCGCTAACACTTCACGAATATCTTTACCTAGCGTTTCTCGTAAGACATTCCCCGTTAAATTACAGATAGAGATCACTTCAAACTCAGCTTCTAATGCGGCAATAAAGACGGTTGGCTTTAGTTTTAAACGGCGTTGTGTTACTAAGTGGCCTAAAATATTTTGTTGTAAACGATCTATATCATCTTCATTAAAAGCTTGTAGTAAATCCAACTCAATATCACCAAATTTTGCCTGCATATCACCACTAAACTGTGAGCAGTAAAACGCATGAATATCGTCATGCAATGTCAGTTCAATGCCTTTTTCAACCCCGTCTAAACGCCCCATTGGGGTTCTTAGTTCAGGTTTCCATGTCACAGCATCGCCAGAGTCATGAACAACGCAAGGTGAATCTAAGCCAACAAGATCCTGACTTTCTGGAAAACCGCGATCTGCATCACACCATGCTTGCAAATAACGAGAAGAAAAATCAGATAAAGCACAGGTAACTGGATGATTCATTCGCAACCTCATTAAAGATTCAGTAAACTTTAGACTTGAAAACCGTTTTTACGGACTATCAATTCTAATCCAAGAGTGTCATAGACAGTATGAGTAAATATAAAGACGCTAAAGAATTAGCTGGTTTAACCCTTGGTAAAACCACAGAGTATAAAGATCAGTACGACCCATCGCTACTACAAGCAGTGCCGAGAAGCCTAAACCGTACTGATCTCAATATTAGTGATGATGCACTCCCTTTCACTGGCTATGATATTTGGACGTTGTACGAATTGTCATGGTTAAATAGCAAAGGTCTACCACAAGTTGCCATTGGTGAAGTACGTCTACCAGCTTCAAGTCCAAACTTGATTGAATCTAAATCTTTCAAGCTTTACCTTAATAGCTTTAATCAAACACGATTTGAAAGTTGGCAAGGTATCGCAGACACACTGCAGATTGATCTGTCACGTTGTGCAGGTGCTGATGTTGATGTCACGATTCAACCGTTAGAAGATTTTAGCGAACAACCTATCGTGAACTTCTTTGGTACTTGTATTGATGATCAAGATATCGAAATTGAGGATTATGACTTCAACCCTGCACTACTTGAAAATGGTGTCGAGGAGGAAGAAGTAGAAGAAATCCTACATAGCCATTTATTAAAATCAAACTGTCTGATCACCAACCAGCCTGATTGGGGCAGTGTTCGTATTGCTTATAAAGGCAAACGTATTAATCGTGAAAAATTGCTACGTTATGTCGTTTCGTTCCGTAATCACAATGAATTCCATGAGCAATGTGTTGAGCGTATTTTCAGTGATATTATGAAATACTGTAAACCCGAGTTATTGACGGTATATGCACGTTATACACGCCGTGGTGGCTTAGATATTAACCCTTATCGTACCAATATGGGTAAATCACCTAGCGACAACTTCCGTCTCGCTCGCCAGTAATTAGACTCTGTTAGCGAAATCAACATTAAGTCCAGCAAAAAACCTGTCTTTGCTGGACTTGATGCCTTAAGCCAGTAAAATCAACCCTATTCTTTTTTTGTTGTATTGGGATGATATGTTTTTTCGCCGTTTGCTTTGCACTGCTCTCTTTGTGTTCTCAATTTCTTTCAGCCTGCAAGCAAAAACCTACACCGTCCCGATGCTTTCTGAAGCTAACAGCTTGCTACTTAGTCAGCCTGAGCGAGCACTTTCTATCACCCAAAAATACCTTAGCCAACGTCGCTTAAGTAAACCTCAAGACCCAGCTAGAGTGCATATCAATGAAGAAAGTGATCATACTATCCGAACACCATTAAATACGGTGAATGCACTCCAAATTCAAGCTAAAGCGCTCTCGATTTTACAACGTTCAGAACAAGCTATTGGTGTTATCAAAAAAGCTGAAAAAATCGCAACTGAACATCACCTTATTTATCCTTTATATGAAAGCCAGTTATTGCTAGCTACATTCTATTGGGAAAACCTTCGCAATAGCACTACTGCATTAAAAATGCTCGATAATATTGATACTGAAAGTCGTAAAGCTCCCTCACTCAAGCTAACGAAGCAACTTCAAGTCCTTAAATATCGTTCATTAATGTTACGTGCCAACATTGAATCAAGTATTGGTGCTGATGAAAAAGCAGAAAAACTGTATATCAAAGCCAAAGGTTATTTAGTGGCATTAGATGATCAAGACGAGCTCATTAATTACCAATTGAAACTGGGGCAACATTATTTAAAGCATCACCACTATGATATGGCACTCGATCGTCTACTTAGTGGTTATTGGCTAGCGGTAGAAACGGATGATCAAGGACAAATAGCCCAAGCTAACTATTATTTAGCTGAATTATTTGATGAACGAAAAGTATTTGATAAAGCACTCGATCATGCCACCCAAGCGGGGGAGTTTTTCGAGCGCTATAAGCGCAGTCAGCAACTAGCTAAGACATTAACATTAATTGCTTCTATTTATGAACAACAAGGGCGTTATAACTTAGCGCTGGTTCACTATTTCAACGCGCTAGATCAAGAAAACCAACTTGACCACGATGTTCGCTCTGCACGGTTACGTCTAAATATTGCTCGCGTGTATTTGCATTTATACAACTACACCAAAGCAGAAGCTTATATCGTACAGGCACGTAACTTAGCGCTACAAACCGGTAATGAAAACATTGTAGCTGAAAGCCAAATATTACAAGGTCAATTAGAGCTTGCTGAAAACAAACTCGATGATGCGGTAACCTCTCTTCAAGCAGGTTTAATTTCAGCCAGTCGTATTGGCGCGGTCAAATTACAACTCCTGGGTGAATCCATTCTTTCTGAGGCCTTTGAAAAACAAAATGATTACTACAACGCGTTATTAAGTCAGCGCCGCTATGAACAGTTATATGCTGGCCAACAAGAAAGTATTGCAAGAAGTAATGTTGAAGTATTTAAACAACAACAAAAAATGATGGAACGCTCGCTTAAGCTTGAAGAGATGGAGCGTGAACAATTTGAAAGTGAAAAAGCCTTATATAAACAGCAAAAAATTACCATGGTTTTAATTGGGGTTTTAGCCTTTATGCTTCTGCTATTACTTCGCCGCCAACATCTGAATAAACAACTTAAACAACAACTAGCGCAACTGCGAACGGATTATTATACCCATCCCCGTAGTGGTCTACGTAATTTACGGATGCTCAATGCACGTTTAGCAAATTCACTTCAGCAAAGTAGTGCTAACTTTGAGCAGTGGCACTTAGGTGAAATCATCAATGAACCGCTAAGTGACCGATTACGCTTTGCGTTATTTGAAGTCTCTTGTTTAAAGCGAATTTACTTAGAGCAAGGCTATAAGCAAGGCTTAGATGCCGAAAAGGCCTTTGGTTTGTATTTACAAGAACAAGTGTTAGAACCGGCGAGGATCTATCACTTCTCCGATGCCATGTTCTTATATATAGAGCCGAACGCACGGTTAAGTTGCGATCCTAAACAATTAGCGGATTCATTACAGCAACTTGTTGATAACTATGCGCTTAAAAACAATCTCAATAATGATATTCAAATCGGTATGGCAGAGTACCCATTCTTGCCCCGCGCTTATACGGCGATTAATGATCAAGAGCTTATTGATATCTTATTGATGGCAGTCAATGCGGGAGTGAAAATGAATGACAGCGAACCGGGTAGCCATTGGGTACATTTATGCGCTATCGATGCCGCACCGGCAGCCAGCTTTGTCTGTGGTGACATTCGTCGATCTTGCATTGAAGGCATTGATAAAGGGCTAGTGAAAGTACGAAGCTCATCCAAATCCGATATTATCTGGAATAATGATCACAGTACTGACATAAATGTAAGTTAAGTTACTCAAGCTTTTTTTTTTAATGTCGAAAATAGTTGAGATACGTGTAAATTTAAGGGATTGAGGTAATAAACGCTCAATGAAGAAGATAGATATTAATGCTAATGATGAATACGTAATCCTGTGACAGATATTAATTCGGTTGTTTCTGAAGTGAGTAACTTGAAGCAACGCTTAGATCAAGCTCAACTTTCTTATCGTGATGCCTCTTTAAAGTCACGCCGTGAAATCGTGATCTTAAAACGCCTCATCACACGATTAGTTATCGCTTGTAAAGGAATAAATTCTGAACTCGATGAGCGTTTAGAAAGTATTCGTCACGAGTTAGAACAACCGACAGATATCAGTAAACTTATCCCTCGCTTAGCTGTTATTGAACGTTTAGTTAATCAACAAGCGGATATTGTTCATAAACAGAATCTACGTTTAAATCAAAAAATTCATCAAGCGGGAGAAACGCTTTCTCGCCACCGTGATTTACCTGTTCAGTTACGACGTGATCTACGCGCCGTACTGAACCATGACTCAGGTGTTTTACTCGACAACCATCGCCGTATTTTACGTTTGTTAGAACTTTATGAGCGAACGATAAAACTAGGTTCTGCGACCAAAGTTACCCATCCAGCAGACGTTGTAGAAAAGTCGACACATCATCTAGAGCTAGTTGCCGAGTTACAACATCTTATTACTGAAATAGATTTTAACGGTGAGCATGGTAATCAGCTGATTGAGATCAAATCTCAACTTTACAACGAGCTTGATACTCAACAACTGACAAAAATTCAGTTCCAAGTATTGCGTTTGATATTAGATGCCACGTTGTATGAACGCCAAGCTTCACAAAGCTTTCTTAATAATATTAATAGTGACTTAGCCGAACTGCACAAAGATACCCATCAAACTGCAGACAAATCGCACATATTACATCAACACAGAAGCGAGTTGGATAACGAATTATCACAGGTTACCCAACAACTAAAAATAAGCTTATCTGATAACGCCAACCTTGAAGATAAACGTCCAACGCTTCATGCTGCTGCAAACGAGATAGACAGCATTGTTGAAAGAAATATCGCACTTCAAGAACGAGAGCGAGCACTGATTGAGCAACAGCAACATAACGAAAAACAAATTCAACAGTTGATCCAACAAACCCATAATTATCGTCAACGTCTGCATGATCAAGAACAAAGCATGCTACGAGACTCATTAACTCTAGCCTATAACCGTAATGCATTTATGGATCGTATTGAGCATGAATATCACAACTGGAAACGTTATGAATATGCACTACCTGTTGCGCTTATTGATGTTGATAGTTTCGGTGAGATCAACAATAAATTTGGTCACCTTGCTGGTGATAAAGCATTAAAAATTATCGCTAAAAAAATTCAACAATGTTTATCTGACACGGATTATTTAGCACGTTTTAGCAGCGATGAATTTATGCTTATCATGCCAGATTGTGATGAACAAACTCGCAATAAAAAGCTTGCTAATATTCGAGAGGCTATCAGCCAACTCCCCTTCCGATTTAAAGACCAAAACCTGTCTATTTCGGTCTCTATCGGCGCGACCTTATTTGAAGGTAATGATGACCATCATGTTGTTATCGAGCGAACCGTAAAAGCATTAGCAAGCGCAAAAAGTGCTGGCACTAATCGCTTAATTTGGATCTCTTAAAACGCTAAGCAAACACTTTTGCTTAAATACCTTTCTTAAAACGTAATATGATAGTGAAAACAGACGTCTGATTTTTTTTATTAACATCTAGTCAAATGCATATTCACTGTGTATGGTAATAAAAACAAACACTATTTTAGTGCTTCCTCCAAACACCTTCTATCGTAGATACCTGATGGGGGAATAACCTCAAAATCATCAACATACTCTGCTTGATTTTCGCATATAGCAAGAACCAAACTGAGCTTTCATTGTTTCCAGGGAGGTTACTATGATCACACATATCAGTCCTGTTGGGGCTATGTCCCTGCTTTCCCAAATAGAAGTTGATAGCTTAAAAGCAACCGCTTCCAGTGACTTATACCGCCTATATCGTAACTGTTCACTGGCAGTACTGAATTCCGGTAGCCATACCGATAACTCAAAAGAGCTATTAGAAAAAAACAAAGATTTTGATATCAACCTAAAACGTCGCGAACGTGGTATCAAGTTAGAGTTGGTCAACCCACCTGAGCATGCGTTTGTCGATGGTAAGATCATTACGGGTATTCAAGAGCATATGTTCTCAGTATTGCGCGATATTATTTATGTCGATATGCATGTTGCTCGTCGTAACGATATAGATCTTAGTAGTGCGCCACACATCACTGATTTTGTCTTTAGCTTATTGCGTAATGCTCGTACCCTTCATGCTGGTGAAGATCCCAATATTGTTGTTTGTTGGGGCGGTCACTCTATCAACCCTACTGAATACCAATACACCCGTGAAGTGGGTAATGAACTTGGTCTTCGTGAGCTCAATGTCTGTACCGGTTGTGGGCCTGGCGCAATGGAAGGGCCAATGAAAGGCGCTGCTATCGGTCATGCGAAGCAACGTTATGGCAGCAGTCGTTTTATAGGGTTAACGGAACCCTCAATTATTGCCGCAGAGCCACCAAACCCAATCGTTAATGAATTAGTCATTCTGCCTGATATTGAGAAGCGCCTAGAAGCTTTTGTTCGCGTTGGACACGGTATTATTATTTTCCCGGGCGGCGCTGGTACTGCGGAGGAATTGCTCTATATTCTAGGGGTGCTGATGCAGCCTGAAAATGCCGAACAACCGATGCCGGTAGTATTAACAGGGCCTAAAGAAAGTGAAGATTACTTCCGTACGCTTGATGATTTTATTCAGAATACTTTAGGCGAAGAAGCAACCAAGCATTATCAGATCATCATTGACGATCCTGAACAAGTCGCAAAAGTTATGAAAACCGCCATGACCAAAGTTAAAGAACATCGTCGAGAAATCGGAGATGCTTACTGCTTTAATTGGTCACTCAAGATCCCTGCAGAATTTCAGATGCCTTTTGCCCCCACTCATGAAGCAATGGCAAATTTGGATCTGCATATGGATCAACCCGTTGATAAACTGGCAGCCAACCTTCGCCGTGCTTTCTCTGGCATTGTCGCAGGTAACGTCAAAGAAGAAGGTATTCATGAAATTGAACGCCATGGCCGCTTCAAAATTGATGGTGATAAATATTTAATGGATCGGATGGATAAGCTGTTACAAGATTTCGTTAAACAGCAACGAATGAAGTTACCCGGCAGCAAATATGAACCCTGTTATGAAATTATAACAGCCAATAAAGCAACAAAATAATCACAACATCGATGATTATAATTGCGTACAATAAGGAGCTTTAGTGCTCCTTTTTATTTACAAAGAATTTGTTTATGGCTATCCACCTTGTTGTTATTGATGCTCTTAATCTCATTCGTCGTGTTCATGCGGCTCGTCCCGGTGAACCTGATGTAAAAGCGACAGCTGAGACTTGTTGTCGAGCACTGAAAAAAATCATCAAGATCAGCCAACCAACCCATATTGTGGCAGTATTCGATCATCATGGTGATGATCGTGGCTGGCGAGCTGAACTTCTTCCTCACTACAAAGAAGGAAGAAAACCCATGCCTGATGAACTCATGACAGGAATGGATATTATTCAAGATGCCTTTATGGAGATAGGCATTGATTCACTGCTCTCTGATGGTGATGAAGCCGATGATCTCGTCGCCACCCTTGCGCTAAAAGTCGCCTCTCGTGGTGAGCAAGTCACCATCATTTCAACGGATAAAGGTTACTGCCAGTTATTACAACCGACGCTGCGCATTCGTGATTACTTCCAAGAACGCTGGCTCGATAGTGCTTTTATTGAAAAGGAATATGGCGTAGCGCCAGATAAGCTAACGGATTATTGGGGACT
This sequence comes from Photobacterium sp. GB-50, assembly GCF_003026755.1. NCBI lineage: Bacteria > Pseudomonadati > Pseudomonadota > Gammaproteobacteria > Vibrionales > Vibrionaceae > Photobacterium > Photobacterium sp. GB-50. The sequence goes on along the minus strand of NZ_PYNX01000015.1, from coordinate 31,104 downwards.
TGCTGGGATAAGTTCGAGTAAGATCCCTGGTGTTGCAGGTATCGGTCCTAAAGCCGCTGTAGAGTTACTCAACCTATACCCAACGCTAGAAACTATTTTGGCAGCAAATGATCTGCCTGCTAAATGGAAAAAGAAAATTGATGGTCACCACGATGTGGCACTTGCAAGTAAAGCGGTATCAAGTTTAAAAACTGATTTAGAGTTAGGTTTTAACCTACAAGATATTCGTTATATCATGCCACAATAAATAAAACATACTAAATATCATAAGCTATCATATTAATAATATGTGATAGCTTATGATTAAAGAATTATTATTCTTTACCCAGCTTTTCTCTAAGAGAGATAATTTTATCATTGATACTTTTGCTAGGTTTAATCTTATTATATGATTTTAATATTTCGTAATTTTTCTTTAAAAGAAAATTTGATATTAATGTACTTGAAAATTCAAGTAACCCTTTAATATTTTTTTTATTTATATAGCTGGGTAGATTAATATACTCAGCATTACTTTTATTTAAAATAGTTAGATATAAAAAGTCGGTTCTAAAAGTAATCTTATTTATATCTCTACCTGCTCTAATAGATATTAAAGGGTAAGTCACAGGTATATTGTGAATTCCTTTCCTTACCCAGTTTGCAATTATTATACTCAGTATTGCTTGTTCAGGTGTAGAGTGGTGAAATTGCGAATCTAACTCACCATACTGTTTACCGTTTATCCACTCTTCGTTACTACACGCGTCAAGCCACTCTTGTAACAACTGTATGGAGGCTTCCGATTTTCTTATTACAATAAACGCAGCCTGCAGTGCAGGGTATTCATATGAAAAAAAGTTATCCTCTCCGAGTTCTCTAATAATATTTGTTTTAGTTAATTCTCGGTTTTTTATTAAAGAATCATGATGAGGAATAAAAAAATCAAACCCACATAATGTTAAACATTGCTCCGCAATATTTTTAATATCATTATAATTAGATAGCTTTCTATATTTAAGAATATTAGAATCACGGTAAATTAAGATATCACCTTCATTCATCCTTTCCATTTCAAGCAATAAAATAAGTGGACGCCAAGCACAAAAACCAATTTTAGATATTCCAGGGTTTTGAGAGACTAAACCAGAACTATCATATTCTCTTACATAACCTTCAAATCCAAGATCTCTTAACTTTTTAGGCGTGTAGTAACTAATATTATCAACATGATCTTTCGCGGCATCTAGCACTAACTGCTTATTTTCACATAAGTCTAAAGCATTATCATTGGGAGCACCCTCTGAATAAAAAAAGACTAAATTTGTTTTATGTGAGGTTTCTTTGGTCATAAATATCCCCAATAAAAGATAAGCCAAGCAAAATTGGCTTATCTTTTGAATCTATTTTAGTGTGGAGAGCGTGTATCTAGACGCTGAATGTGAACCGTAATCTCTTCGCGATCATGGTATAAATGCTTAGCCTGTAGCTTGAACTTCACACCATTTTGAATAAGAAATACTTTCAGGTTTTCAATATCTTGAAGCACTTCATCATAACGACCTTTCATAGGTAGTTTTAAGTTAAAGATCGCTTCTTTTGCCCACGCTTTAATTAACCACTCACCCATTAAGTGAGCCACACGCGCTGGCTTTTCAATCATGTCACAAACAATCCACGTAACATTTTTACGTGCTGGCTCAAATTTAAAACCATCAACGGCATGGTATTTAACTTGACCTGTATCCATCAAGCTTTGTGCCATTGCGCCATTATCAATCGCGTGAACGAACATCGAGCGTTTCACCAATTGATATGTCCAACCACCAGGACAAGCACCTAAATCAACCCCCCACATACCTGGCGCTAAACGCTCATCCCACTCGTGGCGAGGAATAAATACGTGAAATGCTTCTTCTAATTTCAACGTTGAGCGACTTGGCGCATCTGCTGGGAATTTTAAGCGGGGAATGCCCATAAAGAACTGTGAGTTATTCGATGTATATGAATAACCTACAAAACAACAACCCGGTGCGACGAAACACACATGTAGCACAGGCTTTTTGTTGTTATCTTTCGCGTATAAAATCTCACGCTTACGCATTGCTTGACGAAGTGGCACCGTAAACTTACGACAGAATTTTAATAACTCTTTCGCTTCATTGGTATCAGGTGTTTCAACACGGAGATCACCACAACGTGGGAAGTCATCACCAATCACTTCTAAGATCGGAGAAATACGATCATCAGCCGGTAAATCCGTTAACATCTGTGATGCCGCAAACATTTGACGTGCGAAGATTAACTGTGAAAATGGTTGTAGCTGAATAAATTTATCCGCATCACCTGCTTGATAAAATTCAAATAACACATAACCTGAATTGTTTTTTACCCGAGGGAAACCAAACAATTCCAGCGTATTTGCTTTGTCTTGAACTTCACCTGCACATTCTTTTTCAAAGCCAGGACGACAATACAATAAAACATGATTCACGTTGGAACCCTCAAGCTGAACGCCAGGCTGCTACTGCAAGCATTACCCAGCCAATAATAAAACATACTCCGCCCATCGGTGTGATGGGACCAAACCACTTAATGCCTGTTAATGCCAATGCATATAAACTGCCACTAAAACAGATTATACCAAGGGTGAAAAACAGAGCGGCGTATGATACAGCTTTTGAAGACAAAAAGCGTGTCAATATTCCACAACCCAATAACGCGAATGTATGCCACGCTTGATATTGTACGCCAGTCTTAAATACATCGAGTAAATAAGGCGATAAATGCTGCTTTAAGCCGTGTGCAGCAAATGCCCCTAACCCCACCGTTAATGCACCACTCATTGCCGCGACAAAGAGCATCCAACGCGTTCGGTTTTGTAATGGTTCAGTCACCACAGCACTCCTTAATAAACCGCGCTAATCGCTCAATGGCAGTTGCTATATTGTTAGCTTCCGTAAAACCAGAGGCTTTTCGCGGTTTAAAACTATGATCACCGTCAGGAAGAAACGCAACCTCGACATTGGGAGAAAACGCCCATTGTGCTATTTCTGCTTTAGTACCAAACGTGTCTCGCTCACCTTGTAGGATCAATGTGGGTACCGTAATCGACGCCAAATGATCACCACGAAAATTTTCAGGTTTCCCCGGCGGATGAAAAGGAAAACCTAAACACACTACGCCTTTCACCTTCGCTGCGCAGTTTTCTACATCCGGGCTTTGAGCGGCAACCTCTGTTGCCATAATACTCGCCATTCTACCGCCCATTGATTTACCGCCAATGACTAACGAACTGCCTGCAAAGGTTTCGATATGACGTTGAAAATCAATCAAGAGTTTTGGTTGGCGATCAGGCGGTCGCTTTTTACCATCTTCAGCACGTTTAACCATATATGGAAAATTAAACCGTACTACCCGAATATCTTGCAGTGCTAAACCTTCAGCGACTGCCATCATAAAAGCATGATCCATTCCCGCCCCTGCACCATGAGCAAACAAAAATGTTGCTTCAGCGGTACCTGATTTAGGTTCGTTAATTATGTATTCACTGGCTAAGTTCGACATCAGGCATATCCTCTTGTTCACGACGTGCTTTGGCTAACACCCAATCTCTAAATATTTGAATTCGCCCAGTATCAGCTTGGCGCTCTTGGCAAACAAAATAGAACGCGTTTTTACTCACTAACACTTCATCAAATGGACACACCAAGCGCCCAGCTTCTAATTCTGGTTGCGCTAATACATTATTTCCCAGCGCAATTCCCTGGCCATGAGCCGCAGCTTGTAGCACCATGGTTGAGTGACTAAAAATAGGCCCTTGGTTAACGTTAACCCCTTGCACGTCATAATGACGAACATAATTCTTCCACTCTTTTCGAGAAGTATCGTGTAACAAGGTGTGTAGTTTTAAATCATCTAATGTGCGCAGCGGTTTCGCCCCTGTCAGCAGCATTGGCGAACAAACAGGCATCATGAACTCTTGATATAATTTATCGGCACGCAGGCCAGACCAATTACCTCGACCATAGTAAATCGCCACATCGACATCGTCGGTGAGCGACCCTTCATCTAAATCGACCGCCTTAATACGCACGTCAATATCAGGGTGTTGTTCATTAAAATCGGTTAAACGTGGTACCAACCATTGGATGGCAAAACTAGGAGGTAAACTAATGGTTAATGCACCTTTAGCCCCACGTTCCAAGACCTTATCAGTCGCATCAGATATCGCTGAAAAGATATCTTTTATATCGAGAAAGTAGCCCTGTCCTTCCTCTGTTAGCAATAGAGAACGATTACGACGGCGGAATAACTTTAAGCCTAGAAATTCTTCTAACGCTTTAATTTGATGACTAACTGCGGCTTGAGTAACAAATAATTCTTCAGCAGCACGAGTAAAACTCAAGTGTCTTGCTGCCGCCTCAAACACCTTTAATGAGTTGAGCGGAGGTAAACGTCTAGACATACTTTTCTCGACCATTTAATGCATTAGTTTTTTTAATCCTGAACATTATAAATTGTCCATTGTTCAACTACTAGAGAAACCCTATTATCTCTACGCAATATTGATTTAATCCTCTGTTCTTTGCCCTCTGGCTAACCAGCTTAATCAATATTGCGTGTTGTGTTTGCATATTATCCGAATCCTTTCGGACGGATGGAATAACCATCCTTTATTTCCTGTATTTTTGACTATAAAGTCAAAGCTATTTTTAGCACTGCGCCCCAACGCAGTGCTATTTTTTTATCAATATAAAGCCATCAATACTTGCTCTCTGACTTATTTATTAGCATGATCCTTCGTTCAATCTTAGCTATGTGAACAACCATGACCTCTCAATTTGATATCTCAACTATTTTGGCTCAATTCCCTGCCTTGCAACACACAGATGGTGAATTACCGCCAGTGTACCTAGACAGCGCAGCAACCGCACAAAAGCCAGCCGTGGTTATTGATACAATCACTGAGTACTATCGTGGTTATAATGCCAATGTGCATCGTGGCAGTCATAGCCTCACAGCAAATGCGACGCTGCGCTTTGAACAAGCAAGAGAAACCGTACAACACTTCATTGGCGCAGCGCACAGCAAAGAAATTATTTGGACACGTGGCGCAACAGAAGCATTAAATTTAATTGCTCAAACTTATGCCCGCGCAAATCTAACGGCAGGAGATGAAATTCTAGTCAGTGAATTAGAGCATCACGCCAATATCGTGCCATGGCAAATGATAGCGGCAGAAACCGGTGCACGCGTCATTAAAATCCCGATGCGCGATGACTGTACTTTAGATCTAGATGCGTTTTATTCGCTCCTATCGGATAAAACAAAAATCGTCGCAGTCGCCCACATTACCAATGTTACGGGTACCCGTAACCCAATTGAAGAAATCATTCACGCAGCTCACCAGCACAGCGCCATTGCTGTAATTGATGGCGCACAAGGTATTGCTCATGAAGATATCGATGTCACTGCACTTGATGCTGACTTCTATGTGTTCTCAGGCCATAAAATTTATGCCCCAGCTGGTATTGGCGTTCTTTATGGCAAGCAAGCGCTACTTGAAGCAATGCCACCTTGGCACGGCGGCGGTAAAATGGTGAAAAAAGTCTCTTTTGAAGGTACAACTTTCGCTGCACTACCGGGTAAATTTGAAGCTGGCACCCCAAATGTAGCGGGATGTTTAGCGTTAGCCGCAGCAATTAATTGGCTCAAGAAACTAGATAGACAAGGCGCTGAAGTACATATTGAAAACTTGCGCCACAAAGCCATCGAAGGCATTAAAAATATTGATGGCTTACGTATTATAGGATTACAACCGAAGGCAAGTTTATTCTCTTTTGTCGTTGATGGGGTGCACCATCAAGATATTGCGACCCTATTAGATCAACAAAATATCGCGCTGCGTGCTGGTCACCACTGTGCACATCCCATGCTTGATGCACTAGGCTTAACAGGAACATTACGCGTATCATTAGCGCTTTATAACACCGAGCAAGATGTAGAGCGCTTTATCACTGCACTACATAAAGCTTGTGATTTACTTTAATGCGGTTATCTGGATTGAATACTATGACTGAACTTACACTTCCCCATCACCCTTTCGGCACCGACATTTCAGATACAGACATTGTGGCTCAAATGCAAAACGCTTCAGGCTGGGAAGATCGCTACCGTACTGTCATTCAGCTAGGTAAGAAACTGCCGGTAATGGCAGAAGAAGACAAAGATGAGCAGTTAAAAGTCAGTGGTTGTGAATCGCAAGTTTGGCTTCGCCACCAGCAAGTTGGCGATCACTTTTATTTTCAAGCTGATTCTGACGCGCGTATTGTTCGCGGCTTAATAACACTCGTACTTGCCGCTTATCACGGTAAAACGCGTACAGAGATCAGTGAATTTGATATTGATGGCTACTTTGATTCACTCGGTTTAATTGCCCATTTGAGTCCGTCTCGTGGCAATGGGTTAAAAGCGATTGTTGAGCAAATAAAACAACTCGCACGCTAAACAAGATTTATCAGTCCTAGAAATAGCACAGCAACAAAAAAGGCAGATCATATGATCTGCCTTTTTCATGTCACTGCCTATCGATTACTGTTTATGTTTTTCGATAAGCTTACGTAATATTTGTGATACCGCGACAAAACCAAACGTTGCAGTCACAACGGTTGCCGCGCCAAAACCACTCGCGCAATCCATACGCTTGGGCCCTTCTGCTGTCGCTTTTACTGCACACACAGAGCCGTCGGCTTGTGGGTACTTCAGTTGCTCTGTTGAAAATACGCAATCAATACCAAACTTACGTTTTGGGTTTTTAGGGAAGTTATGATGACGACGCAAGGTATCACGTAACTTCTTCGCCAATGGATCTTGGATTGTCTTTGTCAAATCAGCGATCTGAATTTGTGTTGGGTCCATTTGACCGCCAGCACCACCTGTGGTGATCACCTTAATTTTATTACTCTTACAGTATGACAGCAGTGCCGCTTTTGGCTTCATGCTATCTATTGCATCGAGCACGTAATCAAAATCTTTTGACAAGTATTCAGCTTGATTTTCAGGTGTGATGAAATCGTCAATCAAATTGACCTTACATTCAGGATTGATTAGGTGAATACGCTCAGCCATCACTTCAATTTTGCTTTTACCTACCGTCCCTGTCATGGCATGAATTTGACGATTAATATTCGTCACACACACATCATCCATATCAATCAGGGTAAGCTCACCAATACCTGAACGCGCTAACGCTTCTGCCGCCCATGAACCTACACCACCAATACCAATCACACACACGTGTGCAGCACGAAGAATGTCTACTTCGCTATTGCCGTATAAACGACGTGTGCCGCCAAAACGTTGGTTATAACTGTCGGATGCTGGGGTATCAAGTTCGCGCATAGTATTTCTTCACTGATCTGATGGATAAAGAAAGAGTGCGTTTTTATACGCACTCTTAATAGGATTGTCCAGTTGTTAGCATCACTCAAACTTGTTGGAAATGCTTTCTAACAGTACCAAACTATGGCTTAAGCCAAGGGTCTTGTGTTGCAGTTCCTTCTAAGCCTAAACGCCATACACGACCAAAGTGCTTGTAGTGACCCGCATCAGTGCCTGCTTGCTTACCCATACCATGGTAAAGATCGAGGTGGTTTTTCTTCACAGCACCACCCGTGTCTAACGCAAGTAACAGGCGTAAAACGTGTTTACCCGTCCAGTTACCTTGAGCATCAAGCTCGGGTACTTCTGCAAGCAACGCAGAGCCCATAGGAATATATTTTCGATCTGCCGCTACAGCAGCATTAGCAAGCAACGGAATCCCCGCGCTACCCTTAACATCTAACGTTTTCGTTGGTTTAAAGAAAACAAATGATGGATTTTGCTCTAATAGTTCACGCACTTCAGCATCACTATGGGTAGATACCCACTCTTGAATGGCTTTCAGTGACATTTTTTCTTTCGGCACTTCACCACGATCAATCAATACTCGACCAATACTCACATAACGGTGACCATTTTTACCGTTATAACCAAAGTATTCTAATTGATCATTGTCTTCATAATGCACAAAGCCACTGCCTTGAACTTCCATCATGAAAATATCTAGCATGGATTTGCTGTAACCTAACTCCAAGCCCTTGCCTTTTAACGCACCATTGTAAATTTCAGCGCGAGATGGACAACGACCATTACACTTAGGCATTGCATATACAGGGTAACGGAACTCTGCATTTGGTGTATGACGAAGTTCAATAACAGGTGAATAATAACCAGTAAACATTACGTTACCTTTATTATCACCACCGCCCATTTGCGCCGCTTCAATACCGTAACTAGCCAGTTTACTTGGATCACCACCCGCACTGATCCACTTTTCTAGTTGCTTGTATAACGGGCCATATTTGCGTGCCATTGAGGGAGAACGTGTGACTACCATTTCAGCTTGGGGAGCAAAGGTTGTGTAATCGCGCTGCTTATCTGACTTAATGGTTGAAACACGATTTAATACATGTGGAAAATAGTTACCAAGATATTGGTGAGCTAATGGATTTTTTTGAATAGCGGTTTGTTCATTGGTTGATTGTGCATCATTATTCGATGCGCAACCAACTAAACCAAACATAATAATAGCGATTGCTGCTTTACGTAACACGATAGATAAGCCTATAAAATTTTAAAATGCGAGATACAGCTAATATGGTAGATATATGTGAATGAAGGCAATAGTAGCAAATCAATAACAATATAACGCAATAATCTTAAGTCATATTTATATCTAAATGTCATTGCAGTGCTTACATTTTCATTCAACGAATATAGATATTTATATTATTAATGATTCATCCAGTGTCATATTATTGTCACATACAAGCGATTTAATAAAATCGTCACAAAAAATAAACAACTCACAAACTAATAATAAAAATAACGCACTCATAAGGATATAAAGAGATGCAATCACCACTTAAAGTTGGCAAAGATACCTTGTTAGATCCCAATGCTATTGAATACCAGTGGATCAGAAATTTAACTAGCGAAGGAGTCCCTCAACACCAAATTAACCACGTGATCCAGCATTGTCTTGGCGGTACGCCACAGATAGCTGATCTCTTGAGACAAATAGCACTCAAACAAAGTTCCATCCATGAGCTACTAAAACTGATCTAATTAAGTAGTAATGGTGTGCGTACAAATGTAGAAATGTAATGTGCAGGCTGCTGACGAATAAAGTTATTATCATGATAAAGATAAGAGTAATGCTGTTCACCTAATTGATAGCTCAATGTTTGACCATCCCAGCAATACTGTGTCGTCACTAGCCTTCCATCACGATAAATACCCAGCGGGCGGATCTCAAAACTTTCTGCCACATATTGCGCGACATCATGCTCTTTCCAATAGCCATATATGGCTTCAGATGAAGGGGACTTTAGCCAAGAAGATAATGCTGCTTTAGATACAAACAGGCCAGTGAGTGCTAAACCAGCGACTAATAGCAAGATCAAAATAATTGTTTGTGAATGTTTTGTCATCAGATAATAAGTACTGACTTTAGATGATTGTACTTTATCCAATTATCACCTCCACAAAAACTACTAATACAATTTAAACTAACAGATTGTTCGCAATGTTAATTAAAGATCACCGCCATAACATCTTGTAAATACTATCACTTAAATACTGTACAAATTGACAAATTAATTTACTTTATCCATATAAATTTTTTGTACATGGATGTCAGATAGTGAAAAGACGTAGTACACCGCTGGTTAAAGGATTCAGACAATCAGCTCCCTACCTAAATGCGCATGTTGGAAAAACCATGGTGATCATGGTAGGTGGAGAGGCATTTGCCGATCCCAATTTCGATAATATCGTCAATGATATCGCACTACTTAATAGCCTAGGCATTCAAATCGTTATTGTCTACGGTGCTCGCCCACAAATCAGTACATTACTGGCAGAGCAAGATTGTCATTCTCCTTATCATAAAGGGATCCGTATTACCGATGAACGAGCATTAGAAATTGCCAAGCAAGCAGCGGGACAACTTCAGTTAGATATCACCGCTCGCTTTTCAATGGGGATCCATAATACTCCAATGGCTGGCGCGCAGATTAATATCATTAGTGGTAATTTTATTATCGCCCAACCTCTCGGGGTCGATGACGGTGTAGATTATTGTCATAGTGGAAAAATTCGTCGTATTGATACCGATGCGATTAAACGTCAGTTAGAGCAAGGTTCCATTGTACTACTCGGCCCAATCGCGAGTTCAGTAACCGGAGAATGCTTTAACCTCACCTCTGAAGAAGTCGCAACCCAAGTGGCTATCCGCTTAAAAGCCGACAAACTTATTGGTTTCTGCTCAGAGCAAGGAGTCGTGGGCGATAACAATGAAATTATCTCTGAATTACTGCCAAACGAAGCCGATCATATCCATCAAAAACTTGTCGCACAGCGAGCGCAGGACTGTGGTACTGGGCGTTTCTTACGTGGTGCTATTAGTGCTTGTCGAGCTGGCGTTCCTCGCAGCCACCTGATCAGCTACAAAGAAGATGGGGCATTAATTCAAGAGCTTTTTTCTCTTGATGGTATCGGTACCCAAATTGTAATGGCGAGCGCAGAAAAAGTGCGACGCGCCAACATTAACGACATTGGTGGTATTCTAGATCTGATCCAACCATTAGAGCAAGACGGAATTTTAGTTCGACGCTCCCGAGAACAACTCGAGCAAGAAATTACTCAATTTACGATTGTAGAGCGTGACAATTTAATTATCGGCTGTGCTGCGCTTTATCCCTTTCCTGAAGAGAAAATGGCTGAAATGGCTTGTGTCGCGATTCATTCTGACTTTAGGGATGATAATCGCGGTGTATTACTGCTTAATGAGTTATGCCTACAAGCGCGCCAACAAAACCTCGAACACTTATTTGTATTAACCACTCGAAGCTTACACTGGTTCCGCGAACAGGGCTTTTCTGAATGTGATGTAGATAGGCTGCCAATGGCAAAAAAAGCACTTTATAATTACCAAAGAAGATCAAAAATCCTCATCACAAGAATAAAATAATTGACACAAAATTAACAAAATGGTGACTTAAGAGCGTAAAATTGTCTGTGTAGAGTTATTTTACTAAAAACATGCTCAACTAAGATAACGCTACAAACATTATAAAAACACAAATTACTTCAGGTTAAATCAACTTATGATGAGTTTAATATTTCTATTACTTTTGATTGCAATGGTCAGCGCTTTCATTGGTAAAAAAAATGTAGGATATGCATTCTTTGCCGCATCCGTAATTATTGGTTTGTATTGGTTTCATCACCATGCCACTGATTCACTATCGATTTTATTATAGGGGGGAATGATTAATGAATAATAAACATGTAACCCTTCTTAATAGCTTGGGTCTATTAGGTATTACCTTTGTATTATTAATGGGCTCAGTATTACAAGTCGCTTGGAATGAATTACCTTGTCCACTGTGTTTATTGCAGCGTCTTGGTTTTGTTATGGTAATGTTCGGCTTTATGCTTAATGTCGTTTATGGCACTCAGCAACGCCATTATGGTGTGATCTTAGTCGGTGCATTATTTGGTGCAGCGACAGCGCTTCGCCAAGTATCACTACACGTTATCCCTGGCACACCAGGTTTTGGTAGCCCGATCCTTGGTATGCACTACTACACATGGGCATTTGTGATCTTTGCTATGGCTATCGCCGGTGTCGCACTACTTCTCCTACTTTGGAATAAAGAATGGACAAGCGAAAATTATCAAATGAACAAATTTGGTAAGTTTGTTTGTATTCTAGCGATTGTGGCCGTTCTAATTAATGTTATTTCTACATTCCTTGAATGTGGCCCTTACCAATGTCCAGATAACCCTGTTAGTTACTGGTTGTTAGACATGTTTAAGTAATACCTTAAATAACGAACAATAAAAAACGCCAGCACAAATGCTGGCGTTTTTATTGATAGATACAGGTTTACACTAACAATTCAGATAAGCCACTTGCCCGCTCAGTTCTTACTTGCACACTACGACGAATAACGTCTGGTTGAGCGTAAAGATACAATCTCGCTTTTGCACGTGTAATACCGGTATAAATCAACTCTCGAGTTAAGATCGGTGTAAAGTCATTCGGCAACACCATTACGGTATCAGCAAATTCAGATCCTTGTGATTTATGGATAGTCATCGCATACACCACTTCATGCTCTGGAATACGACTAGGCAAGAATCCACGGATCGTACCATCAGGCATCTCAAAATAGACCTTCAAACGACGCACACCATCGACGGCGTCCGTTTCTGGCTCTAACATAGTGATACCAATATCACCGTTATATAAACCAACGGCATGATCATTTCGGGTGATCATAATTGGGCGACCTTGATACCACGTATCGTCCCCTGGGTTAATTTTACCGCGGTGAGTTAACTCTTTTTCTATCCGGTAGTTTAACCCTACAACACCAAAATCACCTTCGCGCAATGCACATAACAAGCGCACATTCGCAAACGCATCTAGCACCAATTTAGGCTCACGTTGTTCGGCAATCGCATCTAAATAATCAAAGTAGAAGGTCGTCACTTGATTAATCATCGACTGATAACTGTCAGAAGATAAGGCGTAATGATGAATATCTTTAAAGCCTTGCTGCCAGACTTTTTCCACCAACGCAGGACGACCGCTGTTAATTGCTTTCGCTAACTGACCAATACCAGATTGAGCGTGGAAACGGTAACTCTTTTGTAGCATGCATAAACAATCGGCCACCAAACTTAAGTCGAGTGAGGTGCTATGAAGATCATAGCCCGTCAACTGGCTAAGCACTTGCCCTTGCGTTCCACTATAACCTTGATTAGCAAATGAGCAGATATCACCGAGCACAGCCCCCGCTTCAACCGATGCCAACTGATCTCTATCCCCTAATAAAATCAGTTTCGCGCCAGCAGGCATCGCATCGAGCAATCGTGCCATCATTGGTAAATCAACCATTGAGGCTTCATCAACCACTAACACATCAAGGTGTAAGGGATTATCTTTATGATGACGAAATTCAACGCGTCCCGGAATTGCCCCCAATAAACGGTGGATCGTACTCGATTGAGTCGGAATACGCTCTTTCACTGATGCCGCTACGGGCAATGATTTCACCGCAGAACTAATCGATTCTGTTAAACGTGCCGCCGCCTTACCTGTCGGTGCCACCAGCATAATATTAGGTACATGCTCATCACCGGCTTGCATTACTAATGCCGCAAGTAATTTAGCGACGGTGGTTGTTTTACCCGTACCTGGGCCGCCAGAAATCACTGCAAACTGACGTGTCAATGCCACTGCAGCTGCCACTTTCTGCCAATTTAAGCAGGCATCAAGTGGTATCACCCCATCTAATTGAGAAAGATCTTTTTGCGATGTCGCATTGACTAAAATATGCTCGACTTTCGCCCAATCAACTTGCTCTGGTTTCACCACATCAAGCATGTCACACACTAATCTCTGGCGTGCATCAGCTGTTGTCGCGGTTGATAAGGCTTCATACAAGTAACCGTAAGTCACAGGAAATAAATCATCTAATGCCTGATGCATAACGTTGAGCTCAGTCGTACTAAATCGTACATCCTCTGAGCCTGCATTGTTTGCCATCATGAGGATTTTATTGGCAACGGTTTGTTCAAATTGCCAATAACGACTGAGGTACAAACGACCATGTTCAATAACTAAGGGGGTCGCTTGCACCTTGCCTGTTTGCACACTTGATACCACAGCAAAATGGCTTAATAGCTCTCCCCATTGTGAAGGCTCAGGCACGCCTTCTAACAACTCAATTGCAACACGTGATGGCAAACTAAATAAACGCTGAAGCGAAAGTGTATCTAGCACTACGCAAACATGTCCCTTACCTAATTCATTACTGGCAAGAGCTGCCACAAGTGCGGCTAAATCAGCTTGATCTGCGGGGCTATGATGCGCGACAAATTTTGCGAACTGATAATCAAGCTGACGCAACACACCTTGTTTGGTTAACGCTTGAAGTCGTTTAAGCATGAGGTAATGCTCCATCAATTAATAAATCCAGTTCTTCTAACAATGCTTGCGATGGTTTCGCATGGAAAATTCCACTGTCACTACCAGCTTGAATACCACGTAGGAACAAGTAATACACACCACCGAAATGGGTCTCATAGTCGTAGTTTGGAATACGGCTACGCAAGAAACGTTGCAGCGCTAAGGCGTAAATTTGATACTGCAAGTCATAGCGGTGATCGCGCATCGCTTCAACCAACTGCTCACCACGATACACCTGTGGATCATCACCAAGATAATTCGATTTCCAGTCTAATACGTAATATTTACCCTGATGTTCAAACACCAAGTCAATAAAACCTTTAAGCATACCGCTGACCGTACTAAAGCCAAGCTCACCAGCTTTCGCGGAAATAGAATCATGCTTAGCAATGACTTTATTGAGTAGCGGTGATTGCAACATTTCAATCGGGAGTAAAAACTCCATTTCCGTTAAACGTTGTTGTGGTGTTTTTTCTGCCAATCGCAATTGTTCGCCATCTAATGGACAGTGCAAAACATCGTTAATTAATTGCTGCAATACAGGTAGCCACGCTAACTCGTAATGTTCAAGTTGCAATAGCTCCGTCAGTTTAGCGACAGTTTCTGGGCTATCGACAGGACGAGTAAACTCAATTTCTTCAAACACCGTATGTAAAAATGTCCCCGGACGCGCACCGCGAGGGAAAGTGTAAATAGAGTATTCAGGCTCTAACTCCACCTCCGTTTCACTGTTTTCTGGCGTTTCTTTCTGTACAGAATCGATATCAAATCCAGGAAGATCTAAACTGCTATCATGATGCGCTTGATGACCTTGTTTCACCAAGTTGGAGTAACTGGTCATCCACCAATTACGTTCAATCTGACGCTCAAATTCACGACGATTCAACGCCTCAGTTTGCTCATTTTGTCCTGCCCACTTATCGACAGGTAATACTGGAGGTTCAGCAATAGTGATCGTCGGTTGCGCTTCAGATAACTTAGCCAGTGCTAATTCTAGTGCTGCAACACCGCACTCTTCTCCATTTTGAATTAAATACCCCATCGCTGATTTGTGTAATCCAGTCGGCTCTTTGCTACTGCGACCATTACGTACAGGTGCCATACCAACAAAACAGCCATAAACTGCACGAGTTAACGCTACATAAATTAAACGTAAATCTTCTGCGAGGCGTTCTTTATCAGCTTTAGAAATAGAATCAGCATGCTTGGTAATATCTAAAATCGTCACGTTATCGTCTTCATCGTGATACTTCACTTCGCCTTTACTATCGACTTCACGATAGCTACAAACAAACGGCATAAAGACTAAATCGTATTCCAATCCTTTTGATTTGTGGATGGTAACAATCTGCACCAAATTACGTTCGGACTCTAAACGCAAAATTTGTTCATCAGAATTACCGTTTGGCTCAGCTACATTTTCAGCCAACCAACGTAATAGCGCATAATCACTGTCTAAGGTTTGACTCGCTTCTTGCAGTAATTCACCAATATGAAGTAAGTCAGTTAAACGACGTTCACCGCCTTCTTCCACTAATAAACGCTCAGCAATATTGTTTTTCGCCATCACGCTTCGTAGCATAGGCATCACGCCACGCTTGAGCCATTGTTGACGGTATTGCTTAAAGCTATTTACTGCAATTTCCCACTCATTCTCATCATTATTAAGCGTATCGAGCTCTATTGCGGTTAAAGAAAACAACCCTGACGCCAACGCAGCACGCAATGCGCGATCGTCATCAGGTGTTAGTACCGCTTGTAATAATCGCTGTACATCAGCCGCTTCAGCAGTGGAAAAAACGCTATCACGATTAGATAAATACACACTGGCAATCCCTTGTTTTGCCAGTGCTTCACGCACCAACTTACCTTCTCGTCCTGTACGTACTAACACCGCTATATCACCCGCTTGCACTGGGTGTTGAGTTTCTTTATCTAAAAAGTAGCCTTGCCCTTGTTGTGACTGCTCTAAAATATGCTGAATGTGTGCGGCTGTCGCCGTTGCCATCGTCGACTCATAATCGCCCTTGGTAATAGGCTTACCATCGAGGCTATCTTGCAACCAGAACGTGAGCGCGTGTTGTTGTTCGCCGTTTAGCCACCAGCTACGATCTGGTGCTTTCGGACTATGACCAACAGGGTCAAACGTAATATCTTGATCATAAATAAACGGGCTATTAGGGGTATCAAAGACACTATTTACCGACGCAATCATATCTGCCGTTGAACGCCAGTTGGTACCTAATGTGTAATGATCTTGAACCTGACGACGGGCTTGAATATAAGTAAAAATATCTGCCCCACGAAACGCATAAATCGCCTGCTTAGGATCACCGATCATAAACAATCCGCATTCAGGGTGATCGTGATACACCGAACTGAAGATACCGTACTGCAAGGGGTCGGTATCTTGGAATTCGTCGATCATCGCAACTGGATATTGGCTGCGGATCTTACTTGCCAGTAGATCATCTTGATCGTTGTCGATCGCAGCGCCTAACTGCGTTAAGAGATCATCAAACGATAACCACCCTTTATGGGCTTTTGCCTCCGCCAGTAAAATACGACAATGTTCAATCGCGTGCGCTAATAAGGGATCGCGTAATGTCGCTGGGTTATCAAGTAAATCTGCAACCGCAACAAATACCGCATGCTGTGGTGCTTCACCTTTCGGGGTTTTAGTGATCAGTTCCTGTTGGTGAAACTTCTCTAATTTATCCGGTAATTCATAATTCTCAGTCGATTGATTGGCCCATTCATTCACTTGAGCGAGCCACGTTGGTAGGCTCTTTTTGGTATAGCTACGTTTATTCACGTCTGAATTGGCAATTAACGCTTCTAAATCAGCGAAGTGCTGTTTCCATAATGCTTTAAATTCATTAATGCGTTCGATATTTTGCTGATGTAACTGCTCTAAACTTGCCGTCATAGCCGCTACAGAAAGTTTAACGGGAGCACCTGTTAAACTATTGCCAATATCTTTTAATAGCGCATGCGGCGATGACCATAAATCACGGATCTGACAAGCAAGCGCTCGTGGTAACTGATAGAAATGACTACGCCAGTAATCCGCAACCACCAAGTTCTTCAATTGGCTTTCATCGGTGACAAATTCATTGTTGAAACGACAGCCTGATTCAAACGCGTTTTGAGTCAACATTCGCTGACAAAAACCATGGATGGTATAAATAGCCGCTTCATCCATTTGACGTTCAGCTTGCAGTAAAATATTGGCTGCCGCTTTATGATCGGGATACTCTTGCAGTAACGGGGCTATAACGGGATCGCCACTCACACCACGACTAAACGCTAAACGCGCATCGTGAATACGGCCACGAATACGATCGCGAAGCTCTGCCGTTGCCGCTTCGGTAAAAGTCACCACCAGTATTTGATCAACCGTTAATTCAACAGCATGACGCGTTTCTGCATTACCATGACCGAGTAATAGACGCAGGTATAAACTGGCAATAGTAAATGTTTTGCCCGTACCGGCAGATGCTTCAATTAAACGTGTACCATGCAATGGAAAGGCCATTGGCTGCAAAATATTGGTTTGCGTTTGTACCGTCATGATTTTACTTGTCCCATATCGTAAAACTCGATCACTCCAATGATCCCTTGAAGCTCAAGGTGATCTTGCTCACATCACTACTGTGATCAAACACTTATAAGCGAATATTGAGCGATCAAATCTTGTTATATTCTAATATTGTGAGAACTTACTCACGGTTTGTATTACAGCGGTTGGTTAGTATCAGCGCCAGAAACTTGGTCACCTCTGGACCGGTGGCCGTACAGCAAGCACCCTACAACTAATAATGATTTGCTGGCGGCCACACTACCCCTTATTCCGGCTTTACTTCTTCACTATTTAATACTGCAGCCTGTAGTACTTTCAGTGCCAACACATAGCTATTCTGTGCAAGTTCATCATTCCAATGTGTCCATACTCGATTGATGTATTCATCCGCGCCTTCACCTGCAAAGAAGTAACCATCGTTAAAACAATCTGCCATTTTGCTGTAGGCTTTCTCGATGGTTTGTTCATCGTCTTTCCAGTTACCTTGCTTATCAACACACGCTTGAATACCTGCATGTGCTGTTTTCGGAAAATACGCTAAAGGTTGATTCAAACCTTGGTAATACAACTCGATAAGCTCTTGTAAATAACCTTGTGCTTTACTCGCTTCGATCGCATTAATGACAAGGTGCTTATCGGTACCAATAATATGTGTTTTCTGGTTCAATTCTGGCTGGCTAATCGCTAAACATAAGTGATCACACCAAGCCGCGAGTAAATCTACCGAGCGCACTTTACCACTACGAAAACGCATTAAACCTGATTGATAGCGCTGTTTCAGCCAACCTTGAAGTAATACGGCATGACCATTTATCGTTAGTGTTATTGCCACTTCCTGATCATCTAATGGCGCATGAATTAATGGCTCAATCTGGCTAACTAACTCACGTACTGCTAGACGACTGGCATCTAAATCAATATCACCAAATGCCGCTACAGGTAACTTGCCCGCTGCTTTTTGCTCTTGAGCGAAATGACTGAAGATCTGATCCGGATCTTTATTGGTCATTTGAGCATCAAGCAATAATGCTAATAGCTCATCTTTAACGTGATAACTTTCAAGATGATTCAGCACAAACGGTTCATCATCTTCCAATAATCCCATTGGCGGCTCAAAGTAGACTTTCAGACGACGGTTAAAGAAATAACGTACCGGTAAACGCCAGAAACGCTGCAACTCAGCAAGCTCTAATACTTGTTGTTGATCATCGGCAATCGGTTCTGGAGGAAGTTCACCTAATTGGAAAGGTTGGCTCGCTTGCCCTTCACGAGCAGCAGCGGGTAGCCATTCAATGGCATAACTGCTATTACTCCCGATAAAAGCACTCGGACTAAATGGCACTAAGGGATGGTGCTCAATCAGTTTTTGTTTAATGTTTTCGGCTGATTGATCGACAGGAAGAGATTCATCCCCCTCTAAGCAATAACCTTGCTGACAATATTCCACCAGCTCACTGACTAGCACAGACGCAATTTTTTCTGCGTTGTCTTGAATTGAGCGACCCACGTAGCTGATATATAAGGTTTCTTGCGCTGATAATAATGCTTCAAGGAAAAGATAACGGTCATCATCACGACGAGAACGATCGCCCGCTTTAGTGCGACCATTCATTAAATCAAACCCTTCAGGGGCAATATTTCGAGGGTAAGCACCATCATTCATGCCAAGCAAGCACACCACATCAAAGGGGATCGAACGCATTGGCATTAAGGTACAAAAATTCACTTGTCCAGCAAGGAAGCGTTGGCTTACTCGCTCACCCGATAACTTATCGCGTAAATATTGAGTTAGCACTGCTGGTGTGATCTCACCTTTATAACCCGCATCATCGAGTTGTTCGTGCAAGCGGTGTAAGTTATCGCGAATAGATTTAAGAACCAGTTCGCCTTCTAATTCCACCGCAAAAAAATCATCCAGCATTTGGTTAAGTGTATCCGCCCACTCTGTCACCAAATGTGGCTGTGCTAACACTTCACGGTAACTAATTAAGCAATCAATAAAGCCAGCTAACTGCCCAGCTAACTCCGCATCAATCCCCTGTACTTGATCGTAAGCAGAAATGCCTTCAAACAAACCAGTATTATGGGGCATGGCATAACCTAACAGCATGCGCTGAATACCAAACAGCCAAGTATTTTGCATCTGCTCAGGAAGATTAAATTGGCTCGATGTATGCTGATCTAAGCCCCAGCGAACTCCCGCTTCTTCGATCCACTGTTTTACTTTCTCAAAGCTTTGGCTATCAAAACCAAACTTATTCATCACCGCAGGCACTTCTAATAGCTCTAACAGTTCTGAAGCATGACAGCGACTATCAGGCAAAGTTAACAAACGTAAAAACGCCAACAATATCGGGTTTTCTTGCTCTGCGGTTCGGTCAGAAATCGAAAATGGAATATAACGATTGCCCGGCGCATTACCAAATACCGCTTGGATGGCGGGGCTGTAGGCATTGATGTCTGCCACCATCACGATCACATCGCGTGGTTTCAGGTTAGGGTTTGCCTCAAACATCGCTAACAACTTGTCGTGAAGTACTTCAACTTCACGCATTGGGCTATGACATGCATGAATAGAGAGTGAGTTATCATCTGCAGCAATTGAGAATTTATGCTCACTAGATTCAAGTAACTCATCATTTTGACGATCAATTAATTCAAGAATATCGTATTGAATAGCATGCAATAAATTATCTGGCTCAATATCTACAAAACCATCATCGTTTGTATTTACATTCATACCGGATAATAAATAAACATTATCACGCCCCAGTTTTCCCATTGAGGCTAGAAGACTGTTACCACTTAATTTTTCAACCATCTCATCATAAGATGTCAGATCTTCATCTTTGTAGTCACTCAATACTTCGTCAATACTATTTTCGATAGCTCGTAACTTAACTCGATTCTTTGCTGCTAATCGCGCAAGATGCTTATGATCGCGAATATCTCCCCAGTAATAACGACAAGGGTTAGTAAACATTAAATGCACATCAATATGCTCACCAATAGCAGCAAGCGCATCTAGATAACGAGGGGGTAAGGATGAGATACCAAACACAAATAAACGCTGTGGTAGGCCCGCTGCTATTAATGCTTCTTTACCTTGTGATGCGTTGTAGTTTTGTAGCGTTTCAATAAAGTGTTCGTACAAGTTGGCACGGTGATAAGGCGATTGTCCAAGTGCCAAGGTTTGATCGTACAGTGCTTGCCATAAAATAGGCTGCCAAGGATGTTCATCTTCTAATTCAGCGACCGTTTCCCCCGCTTCCCATTGTTGGATCCACTCAGGGCGATACACTAAATATTGGTCAAAAATATCGGCAATTTTTTCAGCTAACTGATAGCACTTTAAATTGTCGTCATCACCGTCTAAATACCGCTGTAGCGCTTCAAATTCAGGTTGCTCAAACTGTGCTGGTAGCACTTGCATTAACTTCCACGTCATCGCTTCTTTGTTAAATGCACTGCGCTCTGGTACATCAGCGAGGACCTGGGTAAACATCTTCCAAATAAAGGTCGCTGGCAGTGGAAAATCGATATTAGCAGCCACACCCAATGACTTTGCTAATTCCATTTTTAACCATTGCGACATTCCTGGACTTTGTACCAGAATCTGTTCTTTTTCAAATGGATTGGCTAATGGCTTTAGCTTAATAAGCTCCACCAGCAAAGATTTAAGCAAGTCGAGTTGATTTGAATGGTAGACGGTAAACACTAAGGTATCTCACAGCAGGTGATGAATAACTAAATTGTCTACCATGAATTGAACACTGTAAATACATACAGGCAGAAATATTAACAATATTGTCTTAGCCCTAAAACAAAAAAAGCCCGATCTTTCGATCGGGCAACACACAAAACATCAGTGATAGTACAGGCAAATAATCTTAACTCATCTGCCTGTATTACCATCGCTATCAGACATTTTGTGGACAGTGTTCACTGTTATTTTTAAGAAGTCCGAATGGACGATAAAATGCTAAATAACGAATTGCTACATAGCCAATGATAATCGTTGCGATATAAAGCTCAATGGTTGCTAGACCGTGAACTTGTGCCACATAGTGAGCATCAAAGCCGTAATTTTTCATCCACGCTGCAGTTTTAAATAGTGCTGTTGCACCAATTGCCATTGGGAACGTAAAAGCTGCGTAACCTGGGCTGAACTCTAAGCGTAATAAACGGAAGAAAGCTAAGTAAATTACCGCTGTCATCAATACTGCAATACCGGCTAGTAATGCAACCACTACTGGTGATGGGTTTGCCGTTACTGTTAAATAACCTGCGAGTGATAGGCTAGCAGGCGCTGCCATAATCGCAATGGTTGGTTTTGCAGCATCTGGCACTTCATCACGGAACATAAAGCGGTAAATCATCATTGGAAGCATGACTGCGTATGACAACATACCAAAGATTAACAATACGTTTGCTAATGGGTGTAGCTCTGCAATACCTGGGAACGACACATCAGCAACAATAATACCGATTGGCGGTACAAACCAACTTGGCACCATGTGGTGAAGGTGGAAGTCACATGCACGGTGGTAAATAAATAGTGTTAAGAAAATAACGTGTAAAATTACCGCGAATAACCAAAGGTAAGCACCTGCTTGCGCTGATACATATAAACCAATCGCTTTTGATACCACCATTAATGCCATCGCAAATGTTGGTACAACACTACCCACTACATGGTGAGATAAATCACCCCATAATAATTTTGGATGGAATATAAATTTTGCAACTAAAACGAGTAGCATCAATGCCGCAATGACTGCACCTGTCATTTGTGCATAACCATGAAGTGTGGCACCATTTTCCCAGCACCATAAAACACTACCAATACCGAGTGCTAAACCTGCCATAGGCGTTGGCGCCCCTGCTACTTTTCTTTTCGTCGTCTTAATCATGTTCTCTCTCCGCCTTTATCTGATAGCTCTTAGCGAATTGTCTGTTTCTTTTGATGTAACTAAGTATATCCAGCTTGATTGTTTTAGAATATCTGAATATATTTAACCACATGTTAAGTTAAACTTAACCAATATTTTAAAGGCGAAATTTTACCGTCATTAATGATAAATAACGACCTTGCACAATGAGTTTTCAACAAAGGATAGTTATGAATATAGCGCTAAAACAATTGAAAGTTTTCGTAACCGTTGCCCAAGAACGTACCATTACCGCAGCCGCAGAAAAGTTATTTCTATCCAAGCCAGCAGTGAGCATGGCATTGTCTGAGCTAGAAAAGCAGCTTGATCATAAACTGTTTGATCGCAACAACAACCGCTTACTGATCAACGAACAAGGTAAGAAACTACTGCCTTTGGCTGACGAACTGTTAGCGCGTTCTAACACTATCGAAAAACTGTTTGATCAAGACGATGTTATTGCTGGTGAGCTAAAAATCGGTTCAAGTGATACTGTAGGCAATCAGCTAACACCTTTTTTAATTCGAGATTTCCGCTCAGCGACCCAACATCGTCACCAAAAACTGTTTATTTCTAACACTGCGCAAGTATGTCAGAAACTCACTGAATTTGAATTAGATGTGGGCTTTGTTGAAGGTAAAGTACAGCACCCGGATCTTATTGTGCAGCCGTGGCTCGAAGATAATATGGTGGTGGCTTGTCATCCTAATCATCCACTGACAAAAATTGAAGCATTACGCTTATCTGATCTGGAAGATTCTGAATGGGTTCTGCGCGAAACAGGCTCTGGCACACGTGAGTTTTTCTTAAATCGCTTAGCGCCACGTTTAGAGCATTGGACGCCAGCTTTTGAGCTAAATACTACAGAAGCGATTATCAATAGTGTTTCCGCAGGACTTGGGATCACCTGTATTTCACAACGTGCGGCATTACATGCCGTTGAAGAAAAGCGCATTGTATTACTGCCAATGCCATTAGATATGCGCCGCCAATATTGGCTGATTTTCCATAAAGAAAAGTACCAAAGTCCATTGCTAGAATCTTTTATTCAATTTAGCCAGCAATGGACATTTGATTAACCGTCATACTCGTCTTAAATACATCAGTTAAACACGATTATCACCCACACTGTAAGCAATGATTTGGCTGATCTCAGTTAATGATCGGCCAGATTCTTGTTGCCAATCATTAAACGCATGTTGCGCATTTCGCCATGATTTTAATGTGTCTCGTCCACCATCCACAATATCCGTATGACGCAAATAACTTTCCACATCTTTGGTAAACAAGAAACTGTCTTTACCCATCGCACGTAAACTATAAGCACCAGTTTTGCCGCCTAGACGTTTGCCATGTTTTTTTAAGTACAACCATAAGCCAACGATATCTTGCTCTGGCCACTCGGCAACCATATTGGCAAATGAACCATGCTCAACTGCTGCACGGTGGATCATATTGGCGTTTTCAGGGATCGTCATTACCTTCTTTAAATCACGAATAATTTCGGGATTTTGCGCTTTACGTTCCCACATTTCCTCAGGCATTAAACCCATTTTTTCAATATTAAAACCAAAAAATACCTCTTCAAAGCCAGCCCATTTATTGCGTACAACCTGCCAGCGAATCCCGCACTGAAAGATTTTTTGAGTTAAACACGCAAGCCACCGATCATCTGTGATCGCTTTTAATTCGTTGCAACTAAGTGGCAGTGATAATCGCTGTTCTAATGCGATATCGCCCCCTTTTCTTTCTGCTGCTCTGATGTAAATTTGGTCAAATTTTTCTTTGGTCATCACATTAACACGCTTAGCACTGGACGAAGCTAGTATGCTACTGTATAAACAGCCAGTAAATCAATTTCGGAGAGGATGACCATGGCTGTTATCGTCAAATATGTAGTTGAGCGCAACGGAGAAGAAAAGATGACTTTCACCTCTAAATCCGAAGCCGACGCATACGACAAAATGCTAGATATGGCTGACGAGATGTTTACTTTACTTAGCGAAAGTGAGCTTTTCGAAGATGAAGCCAAGCAAGAAGAACTATCTATGTTCTTAGCGCAAAAGCGTGAAGAAGTATTAATTGCGTTAGGCGCGAAAAAAGCAAAACCAGTAGCAAAAAAGAAGGTCGCAAAACCTGAAGTTGTTGCTGATACCCCAGAGCAAGAAGACGCAGCATAATTTTTAAAATTATCCCGTTCGCTGTTGAAAGCCTCCTCACTGGAGGTTTTTTTATAACTCAGCAATAAAAACTCAATTCTACAGCAAATATCAGCCAGTAATTTGTCCCATCTTAAAGGGCTATTCCCTTCTTTTAAGCCAACAGATTCGTAAAAAAAACATCATTTTGCTCTGATTTTTCTTTCGGCTCTTCTATATCTTACCAAGTGTCTTTATTATGGTTTTATTAATCGGGAGTTATCTGCTCGTTGCAAATGATTTCTCGGGCTTATCTTGATGTTCCACCTTACTGTAAGGTGTATTTAACATCACATTTTTTGTAATGGAGAACAGGTAACCATGTCTAGCTTTTCACTTGCCCTAGGTACAGCCACTAAAAACCGTGATGGAAAAATCATTGAAGCGTTTTTCCCAACCCCAACGCTTCATCCATCAGAACAATTAGTAAAAGATATTGCGACGATTGTTGGCTACCGTGGCGGCAACCAAGCGATTGAAGTAACACCAGAACAATGTGCAGCTATCGCTTCAGCATTTGAAGATGCAGACGATGAAGTAAGTGCACAGTTTGCAGCAAAAGCAACACTGTCTTCTCAGCCGCTTGTTATGGTGATGCTAAAAACAGATCTCGCTCCATCATCTGTTGCTGAAGGTTTCTTAAAGCTGCAACTTATCTCGCACCGTTTAGTGAAGCCTCATGGCGTTGTGCTTGACGGTATCTTCGGCTTACTGCACAACATCGCATGGACAAACAAAGGTCCAATTGATCTTCCTGAGCTTGCTGATCGTCAAATGGAAGCCCGTTTAAACGGTGAAACGATCACTGTCGATTGTGTTGATAAATTCCCTAAAATGGTGGACTACGTGGTACCAACAGGTGTTCGTATTGCTGATACATCTCGTGTACGTCTTGGCGCACACGTGGGTGAAGGTACGACAGTTATGCACGAAGGTTTCATCAACTTTAACGCAGGTACTACTGGTGTAAGTATGGTCGAAGGCCGTATCTCTGCAGGTGTTGTTGTGGGTGATGGCTCTGATATCGGTGGGGGTGCATCTATCATGGGTACCCTTTCTGGCGGTGGTAAAGTAGTGGTTTCTATCGGTGAAAACAGCCTACTAGGTGCCAACGCGGGTCTTGGTTTCCCTATGGGGGATCGTTGTACTATCGAATCTGGTCTATATGTAACTGCTGGCTCTAAAGTACAAATGCTTGATGCTAACGGTAAGCCTGTAGAAGTGGTTAAAGCGCGCGATCTTGCTGGTAAGCCTGATCTACTGTTCCGTCGTAACTCTATGACAGGTCAAATCGAATGTCTAACCAACAAAACTGCGATTGAGCTAAACAGCGAATTACACAGCAATAACTAATTTTATTGTCGATAGATAATCGATAACAAAAAGCGGCTCACTATTTTAGTGAGCCGCTTTTTTATAAAAGATTAATACTTATTTTTCTGGTTTAGTGTTATCTACTTTCTTTTTAATAATATAAATAAACGGATTATTAAAAGAAAATTTACTACCTTGAGTCGTTAGTCGACGATCTTTCATCGCCCCTAGTACTTCTTTCTGCGCTTTAATTAAAGCAAAAAATCGCAGCATGATAAAACCTATAAGTACCGGTAAAAAGATTGAACCAGCCTCATTAGATTTCAAAATAAAACTAATAGCTAACCAGCCAGCAATCATTGCTAATAACAAATAAAAAGGGGCGGTCTTCAGTTCTATACGTATTTCAGAGTCCGTTTCACTGCGTTGAAAAAAGAATTTCACTATATTATCCATCTATTAAATCCTTAAACTTAGAATCTCATAGACCGATTAATGCTATCAAGTAAATTTATTTGTTCTATTTCTAATAAGCGCTCATTTAATTTAGATAAGCATAAAAAACAACCACTTCTACTCTTTTTATTCATTAAAACAACATTAATATTTGCAACTTAAAGTATTTTTTTTAGGAATGTTAAATGCAAATGCTTGATGCTACTTTTCTTGCCATTAGGTAACACCTGTCTCCATATAACGTTTATTAAAATGTTATACGCCTACAAGGACACCTAACCCACGCATGTTAAATATGGAAATATAAGTAGGTTTTTATGGCTAGTAACGACAAAATAAATAAAGGGAGGATCGGCGTATTTGCCTTAGCAATGTTAAACATTGTTGCCGTGGTGAGTTTACGTGGTCTTCCTGCTGAAGCGGAATATGGTTTAAGTTCAATCTTTTATTATATTTTTGCTGCGGTTGTTTTTCTTATTCCTGTATCACTGGTTGCCGCAGAGCTCGCAACAGGTTGGTCGGAAAAAGGTGGTATCTTCCGCTGGGTAGGTGAAGCATTTGGTCCAAAACTGGCGCTTGTTGCTATTTTTATGTTGTGGATTGAGGTGACCGTTTGGTTCCCAACAGCACTAACATTCGGTTCTGTTTCCCTTGCTTTTATGGGACCTAACCATACCTTTGACCAAGCCCTATCAGAAAATAAATTCTTCGTACTTGCCATTGTTCTCGCTATTTATTGGATCGCCACTTTCATTGCTCTACGTGGTACTGAAGCTTTCTCTAAAGTCGCTAAATGGGGCGGTTTAATTGGTACTGTTATTCCTGGTATCGTATTAATTGTATTAGGCTTTTCTTATTTCTTCGCCGGTAATACGCCACAAATTCAATTAGGCTGGGATAAACTCATTCCTGACTTCTCTAACTTTAATAATGTTGTTCTTGCTGCCAGCATCTTCTTGTTCTACGCCGGTATGGAAATGAACGCTATTCACGTTAAAGAAGTTGATGATGCGCCACGTAACTACCCT
Organism: Photobacterium sp. GB-50; assembly: GCF_003026755.1. Taxonomy (NCBI): domain Bacteria; kingdom Pseudomonadati; phylum Pseudomonadota; class Gammaproteobacteria; order Vibrionales; family Vibrionaceae; genus Photobacterium; species Photobacterium sp. GB-50. The sequence goes on along the minus strand of NZ_PYNX01000015.1, from coordinate 3,526 downwards.
ATCGCTATCGGTATCGCTGCACTTGGTACGGTATGTGTATTCGTACTCGGTACATTAGCGATTGCGTTTGTTATCCCTCAAAAAGACATTAGCTTAACTCAAAGCTTACTTGTTACTTACGATGACATGTTTGCTTGGGCTGGTATTAGCTGGGCTGCGCCTGTCATGGCTGGATGTTTAGCTCTTGGCGTACTAGCGGGTGTTGTTGGTTGGGTTGCTGGTCCTTCTTCAGCACTACTTGTTGTGGCAAAAGGCGGTTACTTACCTCGTTTTTGGCAATACACAAACAAACACGGCATGGCATCACATATCATGTTGATGCAAGGTCTACTTGTTACCGCTCTATCAGTCGTATTTGTGGTACTTCCTTCTGTACAAGCGGCTTATCAGATCTTAAGTCAGCTTACAGTGATCTTATATCTTGTGATGTACCTATTGATGTTTGCTGCTGCCATTCACTTACGTTATAGCCAACCAAACCGCCCTCGTGCATTCAAAATCCCTGGTGGTAATGGTGGTATGTGGTTTGTTGGTGGCGTAGGTTTTGTTGGCTCTTTAACTGCCTTCATCTTCTCATTCATTCCACCCGGTCAGATCTCTGTCGGTAGCCCTCAAGAATACGTAGGTATCTTAGTTGTGCTAACCATCATCTTTGTATCTGTTCCGCTATTTATCTACAAAGCCCGCAAACCTCACTGGAAAGATCCAGCGGTTACAGACTTTGCGCCATTCACTTGGGAAATTGAAAACGTTCATCCAGGTGTAATTAACCCATCAGACAAAGTTACTCACACATTGAATCAGTAAGGAAATGAATATGTCGTGTTGTAAAAAAGATGTCGCTGCCGTTATGCAACAAGCGTTTGATTTGCATAAAGGCAACAAAGATGGCGCTAATGCTTCTTACATCCCGTTCCTAGCATCGGTTCCATCTGATTTATGTGGATTGGCTTTCGTCTCTGTCACCGGCGAAGTCATTAAAATCCAAGATGTTGACTATAAATATGCCATTGAATCTATCTCAAAGATCATGACATTAGGGTTAGCACTAGAACAATCAGGTGCAGATGCCATTCACAGTAAAGTCGGTGCTGAACCAACGGGCTTACCGTTTAATTCAGTGATGGCGCTTGAACTCCATAACGGTAAACCACTGACACCGCTTGTAAATGCAGGTGCAATGGCAACGGTAAGCCTAATTGAAGCTGATGATAAAGAACAACGCTGGCAGAAAATTCTCGCGTTTCAATCAGCGCTAGCTGGGGCGAACATTGAGCTTTCAGAGGATGTGAATCAGTCAGAGCAAACAACCAATGCCCATAATCGGGCAATTGCTTTGTTACTAGAATCATCAAACCGTATCTACTCTGATCCACTTGAAGCGTGTGATGTTTATACCCGTCAGTGTTCGACGCTATTCAATACTGTTGAATTGGCAACGGTAGGTGCCACTTATGCTAATGGCGGTAAAAACCCAATTTCAGGACAACAGCTTGTTAGCCCTGAAAATGCCTCTCATATCTTAGCTGAAATGATGATGGAAGGGCTTTACGACACATCGGGCGACTGGGCTTATGATGTTGGTTTACCAGGAAAAAGTGGTGTTGGTGGTGGTTTAGTTACCATTATTCCAAACGTAGGTGCACTCGCTGCATTCTCACCTCGTATCGACCAATTTGGTAATAGCGTACGCGGACAATTAATGATCAAACATGTCGCTCAAACTATGGGCTGGAACTTGTTTAACAGTAAGCAACACTAAGGTAGGAAGAAAATTATGGCTCTTCATGAAGTAACACGTAAAACTGGTAATGATCCAATCTATGGCTCAGATACTATTCATAACGTTGCGGCAACTACCAAGCTACCACAGCAAGAACAAGCACCTAACGTGATCTATCAAATGATCCGTGACGAACTTTATCTTGATGGTAATGCACGTCAAAACCTTGCCACCTTCTGCCAAACATGGGAAGAAGATGAAGTGCACAAATTAATGGATCTATCCATTGATAAGAACATGATTGATAAAGATGAATACCCTCAGTCTGCTGAAATAGAAGGTCGCTGTGTTCATATGTTAGCGGATTTATGGAATTCACCAGAATCAGTAACTACCGTCGGTACTTCAACTACAGGCTCTAGTGAAGCATGTATGTTAGGTGGTTTGGCTGCCCTATGGCGCTGGCGTGAAAAGCGTCGTGCTCTTGGTCAACCAACCGATAAACCAAACATGGTTTGTGGTCCAGTCCAAGTTTGTTGGGAAAAATTTGCCCGCTACTGGGACATTGAAATGCGTGAAACAAAAATGGCTGATGGTCATTACTGTATGACGCCAGAAGACATGTTAGAGCTTGTCGATGCAAACACTATCATGGTGGTACCGACTTTCGGTCAAACTTTCACCGGTTTATACGAAACAGTAAAACCGTTATCTGATGCACTAGATACTTACGAACATGATACTGGTAACTCTATCGATATCCACGTTGACGGTGCAAGTGGCGCAATGCTAGCACCATTTTGTGCTCCAGAAATTGATCCTTGGGACTTCCGTTTAGAGCGTGTTAAATCAATAAGTACTTCTGGCCATAAATTCGGTCTAGCACCTTTAGGCTGTGGTTGGGTTGTATGGCGTAGTAAAGAAGATTTACCTGAAGGCTTAGTATTCCATGTTAACTACTTAGGTGGTGACATGCCGACTTTCGCCTTGAATTTCTCTCGCCCTGCAGGACAAATCATTGCGCAATACTACAACTTCCTACGTTTAGGTTATGAAGGCTACAAACGTATTCATGATGCAAGTTACGATGTATGCGAATACCTCGTCAAAGAGTTAAACAAATTTAATCTGTTTGAATTCTTGTTTGACGGTAACCGTGAAAAAGGTATTCCAGCAATTTCATGGCGCTTAAAAAATGATGCTGATGTTTCATTTAGCCTATATGACTTAGCAGATCGTCTACGGACTCGTGGCTGGTTAGTGCCTGCTTATAGCTTACCTGCAAACGCGCAAGATCTTGTGGTACAACGTATCTTAGTTAAACAAGGTCTAACGATTGATTTAGCTAATTTATTGATTGCTGACTTTAAACGTTCAATTGATTTTCTAAATACACATGCACAAGCTAAATGCACTGCTGAAGATGTAAAAACATTTGATCATAGTGGTCGCTAATTATATTTACATCTATTTTAAATAAAGGCTGGTTTTGCCAGCCTTTATTTAACTAATATTAATAAACCAAAATCGCCTACTATTATTAATCGCCAAATTCTCTTTAATATTATCAAAGTAACCTTTCAATCGCCCCTTCAGCTTATCTGCAGATAAAAACAAATAAAAAGAGTCTTAATAAATAATTTAAACCCTCCCATAAAATAACCTAAAAACAGTCACTAAAAACAGTCACTAAAAACAGTCACTAAAAACAGTCACTAAAAACAGTCACTAAAAACAGTCACTAAAAACAGTCACTAAAAACAGTCACTAAAAACAGTCACTAAAAACAGTCACTAAAAACAG